>CAMCBY010000211.1 GCA_945873015.1 Klebsiella pneumoniae | reverse complement strand
TATTTTCCTTCGCCGCTGCGGATGCGGTATTCGAATTCGAAATGGGGTGTGGCGCCTTTCAGATGCGCCTGCAGGGCTTTGTTGAAACCGCTTCTGTCTTCTTCGTGGATGCGGTCCAGCCACAGCTCCGGCGTCGAGCCGACTTCGTCGGCGCGCAAGCGCAGCATCGCCAGCCAGCGCGGCGAGTAGTGCACCTCGTCGCGTTCAAGGTCCCAGTCCCAGATACCATCACGCGCACCGGCGATGGCGAGCGCATAACGCTCTTCGCTGGCGCGCAAGGCCGATTCGGCTTCCTGACGGGCAATCGCATAACGGATGGCGCGCGACAGCAGATCGGGTGCGATGTGGCGCTTGATGAGGTAATCCTGCGCGCCGTTGCCGACTGCGGCCGCCGCGCCTTCCTCGTCCTCGACATTGGTCAGGATGATGACCGGCACATTGGGCCCGACGGCCTTGGTGCGATGCAGGTTTTCGATGCCGTTGCCGTCGGGCAGATTCAGATCGAGCAGCACCACGTCGTAACGCCGTGTGCGCAACCGATCGAGGCCGGCGGTGAGGCGCTGACTGTGTTCGATACTGGCACCCGCCAGCGCCGAGGCCGCGATCTGCTCGCGCACCAGGGCCGCTTCAATGCGGTCATCCTCAATCAAAAGAATGCGCATGTATTCGCGTTTCATAGGCAGTCCGCTGGAGCACAAGGTTTGGGCTTCATGCCGGTCAACTGACTTGGGTAGGTGTCTGGGGCAGGCGTACAAAAAAAGTACACCCCGCCCCTTCGTTGGATGTGACCCAGATGCGACCGCCGTGACGCTCGACGATACGCTTGCACAGGGCCAAGCCTACACCCGTTCCGGGGTACTCGTCGCGGGTATGCAGCCGTTGGCCCATTTCAAACACGCGCTGTAAAAAGGGCTGTGGAATGCCGATGCCGTTGTCACGGAAGGCGAGCAACCATTCGTTGCCCTGCGGTTCGACGCTGACCCGGATCTCCGGGCGCTCCCGGCCGCGGAACTTGATGGCGTTGGCCAGCAGGTTCTGGAACAGATGCAGCATCTGGTACTCATCGCCGACGATCACCGGCAGATGGCCGGCGCTGACCTGGGCGTCGGCTTCGTCCATCACCACGCGCAGATTATCCAGCGCCTGCTCGAAACTGAGATTCAAATCGACCTCGACCGGCGAAGAATCGCGTGCCGACACCGCGAGGTACTCGAGCATGCTGTCGAGCATGCCACTGGCGCGCTGCGCACATTCCTGAATCTGCTGGATGGCGCGGGAACGGGCCGGCGCATCGGCACCTTCTTCGCCGCGCTGGGCGAGACGCGCTATCTGTTGCACCGGCTCTTTCAAATCGTGGGAGAACACCAGCGCGATATCGCGCATCTCCTGGGCGGCGGGTTCGGCCGTGCCAAGCGCGGTCGAGCTTGCGGGCGCACTGTCGGCAGTGGTGGTCAGCGCCAACGTGGCGCAGCCGAGATAACGTTCGCTGGCGGGCGCTGCGCCGATGCGGCGCACGCTGGTGTCGGCGCGCTGTTCGCCGTGGCCGCGCAGTTTCAGGCCGACTTCGCCATCATCGCGGCGTGCGCGGAAGTCGTGCCATAAGGCGAGGCTTTCGCCATCGGCCAGCAATTGTTCGAGCGGCGCGCCGAGCAGCCGGCCGCGAGCCATGGCCAGGCACTGCGCGAGGGCCTCGTTGCATTCGGTGAGAGTGCCATCTTCGGCCAGCAGGAACGCCGGCTGCGGCAGATCGGTCAGCGCCACATGGCGCGCCGCAGTCGCGTGCGCAGCGGCCGTCGCGGGTTGGTGCTCAGTTTCGTGCTCACCGCCGAATCGGCCGATGACCTCTGCCACGATGCCGCCGAGGGCCAGATAACCGGCGCTGCTCTTGCGTGCGATGCCGTCGATAGCCATACCCGGCGAGAGCCCTTGCTCGAGGATGTCGGCCTCGTGGCCGAACAGGATGACTCGGGTGCTCGGATCGTGGCGGCGCAGCAGCGCGACCAGTTTGTCGCTCGCCGCCCAGTTCAACTTGGGCGCGACGATCGCAACATGCGGGGCCTGTTCGGTGAGGGCTTCGGCAAAACACACCGCGTCATTCGCGACGCGAATCGAGGCCGTCGGAAACGTGCGCCGCAGCAGCAGTTCCGCAAGCTCGGTGTCGCTCACGCTGCAATCAGCAATGAGGATAACGGGTGCGCGTAGCATTCGTTGTTGTAGCGATTCAATTCTTATTGTGCGTCCGATCCTAGTGAATCGGTCCGTGCCGCGACGGCCGCTACGTCGCGCGCTAACAGTCGTTAACGTGAAGTTGACTTTTCTTCACCGTTGACTGGGGCCTGCTTCGATGTGCCCATGGACACCCCCTTATCGACGCAGTCTGCGGTGCGGGTTCAAGGCACGCGCCGGCGGGCTATTGTGTGCTGGCCCAAGCCTGGGTACAAGCCTGCGTCGCGCTCAGCCGCCGCGCAGTTTGAAACGTTGGATTTTACCGGTGGCGGTCTTCGGCAGTTCCGCCAGAAACTCTATCCAGCGCGGGTATTTATAGTGCGCGAGGCGCGCTCGCACGTGCTGTTTCAGTGCGTCGACCATGGCTGCATCGGCGCTATAGCCGGTGTTCAGCACGACATAGGCTGCCGGTTTGACCAGACCCTCGTCATCGGCCCGTCCGACCACGGCGGCCTCCAGCACTGCGGGGTGATCGATGAGCGCGCTTTCGACTTCGCTCGGTGAGACATAAATGCCACCGACCTTGAGCATGTCGTCGCTGCGTCCGCAGTAGACGTAATAACCATCGTCATCGACGCGGTATTTGTCGCCGGTGCGGGTCCAATGGCCCATGAAGGTCGCGCGGCTCTTCTCGCGATTGTTCCAGTACATGCCGGCCGCGGTCGGGCCGCTGACCTGCAACTCGCCGATTTCGCCTGCCGCCACCGCTTGGCCATCGTCATCGACGACGCGGGTTTCGTAACCCGGCACCGGCTTGCCGGTGGTGCCATAACGCACTGCGCCGCTGCGGTTGGACAAAAAGATATGCAGCATTTCGGTCGAGCCGATGCCGTCGAGGATGTCGAGACCGAAATGCTGCTGCCAGCGTGTGCCGATGTCGGCTGGCAAGGCTTCGCCGGCCGAGGTGCAGCGACGCAGGCACACACTGTCGGCCGCCGGCAGTTGCGGATGGGCGAGCAGACTCGCGTACAGCGTTGGCACGCCGTAGAACACCGTCGGCCGATGTTCAGTGAGGCGTTTGAACACCGCCTCGGGTGTCGGTCGCTCGGCCATCAATACCGTGCAGGCGCCGACACTCAAGGGGAACGTCAGTGCATTGCCGAGACCGTAGGCGAAGAACAGCTTGGCGGCGGAAAACACCGTGTCATTCGCTTCGATGCCGAGGATCGGCCGCGCATACAGTTCGGCGCTCTGAATGAGGCTCGAATGTACATGCACGGTGCCCTTGGGCGCGCCGGTCGAGCCCGAAGAATAAAGCCAGAAGCAGGCGTCGTCGGCCAGCGTCGGTTCGATGTCGTGATCGGGTGTGGCTGCTGCCAGCAGATCTTCCAGACGCTCATGACCGGGGGCTTCGCCGCCGGCCACGATCAGGCGCCGGAAGCCGGGCACGCTGCGCAGCAAAGGTTCCAGCAATGGCACCAGCGGCGCGGATACCACCGCCACTCGCGAACGGCTGTCGGCCAGCATCCAAGCATAGTCCTTGGCCGTCAGCAGGGTGTTGACCGGCACCGGCACGATGCCGGCACGAATCGCGCCGAGAAAGGTCGCCGGCCACAGGAAGCTGTCGTGCATGCACATCAGCACGCGCTGTTCGGCGTGCAAACCGGCTGCCTTGAGTACTGCAGCGACCCGTGCGCTGGCGTCGTTCAGCGCATCGAAACTGTGGCGGCCCTGGTCGTCGATATAGGCGATACGCTCACCCTTCCCCGGGCCGAGATTGCGTGCCAGCAGATCCCAGGCGGCATTGTATTCGCGCGGCACTTCAACGCAGGGTGGCGAGACGCTGTGATCGGCGTGGCTCAGCATGCTGCGCCCATACCAAGCCGCCGGTACGGCACATGAGGCAGGCTGATGGCCATCAGAACTCGGGGGCGAGCGTCAGTTGCAGGCCGTCGAGGCTGTCCTCGTAATCGACCTGGCAGGCGAGTCGCGAGGTCGGCAGAAAATGGCCGGTATCCTCAACCATCACTTGCTCGGCTTCGCTGCGCGGTTTCAAACGTGCGGCCCAGCTTGTTTCCACATAGATGTGACAGGTGGAACAGATGCACTGCCCGCCACAAATCGCCTCGACCGGCAGATTTGCATCGCGCAGGATTTCCATCAGGGTGACACCACGACGGGCGGGCAGCGTGTGCTGCTCGCCGTCGCGATCAATTGCGTAGACAGTGCCCATGAATTACATACGTACGTAAGGAAAATCGATAGGCTGATTATTGATGCCGAGGCGCGGCGGCGCAATCCAGCGCGCGTAGCGACCCGGCTCAATGACCTGCTCCATCAGTGATTTTACGTACTCATGATCGCTGTCGTTGGGCAACCATTCGTCCTGACGCGCGGCAAAAGTCGCCGCGTCTATGACCCGACCCTCCGGTGTGACCGGCGCATTGGCAAACTGACCGATGGCGCGATGGAAGGCGCGGTGGGGCAGCTTGATGGTGAAGTCGATGCCGGCATCGGCAATCAGCTTGTTCCAGCGGTCGACGCCACGCTGGCAGTCGACGATGTAATCGTCGCGCAGGCGCTCGTTGATGGCGGTCAGGGCCGGCACTTCGATTTGCGAGAGTGCACCGTCGCGCCACTGGGTGATGCTGTAGGGATCGGATTTAAGCTCGTGGTCGTCCTTGATGCGCGACTCGAGATAACGTCCCTTCAAGCCTTGCGTGAAGTAGTTGGCGGCGTTGGTCGAGATCTCGGAGCCGAACAAGTCTTCCGACACGCTGAAATGGAAGTTCACATACTTCTGCAGAGTCGGCAGGTCGATGGCGCCGAACTTGCGCACGTCATCGGTCTTGTGTTCGCGCATCACATCGCAGGCCTTCTGAATCACCCGCGCGACGCCGGTCTCGCCCACATACATGTGGTGGGCTTCCTCGGTCAGCATGAACTGGCAGGTGCGCGCCAAGGGATCAAAAGCCGATTCTGCTAACGATGCGAGCTGATACTTACCGTCTCTGTCGGTGAAGAAGGTGAACATAAAGAACGACAGCCAGTCCGGCGTGCGCTCGTTGAAGGCACCGAGAATGCGCGGTTTGTCCGGATCGCCTGAGCGACGCTGCAGCAGCTCCTCGGCCTCTTCGCGGCCATCGCGGCCGAAATGCGCCATCAACAGATAGACCATCGCCCACAGATGGCGGGCTTCTTCAACGTTGACCTGAAATAAATTGCGCAGGTCGATGAGGGACGGCGCGGTGGCGGCCAGACGCCGCTGCTGTTCTACCGACGCCGGTTCGGTGTCGCCTTGGGTGACGATGAGGCGGCGCAGCGGGCCGCGGTACTCACCGGGCACTTCATTCCACACGGGCTGGCCCTTGTGATCGCCGAAATTGATCACACGATGTTCAGCGTCGTTTTCGGCCAGGAAGATGCCCCAGCGGTAGTCGGGCATCCTGACGTGATCAAAATGCGCCCAACCCTGCTTGTCGACACTGATGGCGGTGCGCAGATACACCTCTTTGTCCTGATACTGCAGCGGGCCCTGGGTCTTCCACCAGTCCATGAACTTCGGGTGCCAGGATTCGAGCGCGCGTTTCAGTTTGCGGTCGGCCGCCAGATCGACATTGTTCGGAATCAGTTCGCTGTAATCGACATTGCTCATGGGCTTGTCCTCTTGAGTGCGTATTTTCTTAGACGCGGCGCTTTTGAAACTGCGGGCGTTTGCCGCTGCCGTACAACACCAGTGCGCCGTTCTCGCCGACCGCGTTCGGGCGCTGGAAGATCCAGTTCTGCCAGGCCGACAGGCGCGAGAAGATTTTCGATTCCATGGTCTCGGGACCGGGGAAGCGCAGGCTTGCTTCCATGCCGGTCAGGGCATCGGGCGAGAAGCCGGCACGCGCTTCGATGACGATGCGCAGTTCGTCCTGCCAGTCGATGTCGTCGGGAGTGAAGGTGACGAGGCCGAGTTCATCGGCACGCTCGGCCTCGAGCGGTTGGCCGATGTGCTGTTGCAGCGCTTTGATACCCGCATCGTGGTTCTGGAAGCGGGACTCAATACGCGTGATGCCCGTCACCATCGGATAACGACCGAAGTTGAAGGCATTCAATGTGAGCGCGGCGGGCGGCGCTTCGTCGCCTTCGAACTGGCCGGACAACATGTAGCTCTGGTCAGCGGCGAGCACGAATTCAAGCAACGTGCCGGCAAAACAACTGCCCGGTTCGACGGCGGCAATCAGGCTGCGCGCCGACACATCGACGCGCTTCAATACACGGCGAGCAAACAACAGCACTTCGCGGATGAACCAGTGGTCGGCGTTGTTTTCCAGCACTTCGTCGGCCGCCAATACGGCCTGTGCATCACCTTCGCTTTTGAAAATCCAGGTGCCGATTTCTTCCTCGTTGAAACGCAGATGCAGAATCGCATCGTCGATATCACGCATGATGGCGAGTGGCCAGAACTCAGCGCCCTCGGTGAGGATGGCATCCATGCCGGTCGGCACTGGCGCGGCGGGTGCCTTGAAGGTAAAGGTCGCGGCGCGCAGTTCGCGGTCAATATCAATCGACAGATGGGTGTATTCGATGCGGTCAGCTTCAATGCGCCGCGTGAGCGGCGTCAGCGCGATGCCTTGCGCCTGGCCCGGACGGTCCGATTTTGCGGCATGGGCGCTGGCGCGGGCGCGCACTTCTTCCTCAAACGACGACGACGGCACCACTGCATCAACCAGATCCCACTCCACCGCGCGTTTACCGCGGATGCCTTCCTCGATGGTGCAGAAGAAGTCGGCGCGGTCGCGGCGCACATGGCGCTTGTCGACCAGACGCGTCAGGCCACCGGTCCCGGGCAGCACGGCCAGCAGCGGCAGTTCCGGCAACGACACCGCACTCGCGCCGTCGTCTGCCATCACGATTTCATCGCAGGCCAGCGCCAGTTCATAACCGCCGCCGGCGCACGAGCCCTTGACCGCTGCGAGGTAGAACTGTCCGGAATG
>CAMCBY010000210.1 GCA_945873015.1 Klebsiella pneumoniae | reverse complement strand
CCTACAGGGGATAGATCAAAAATTCCGCGTGTTGAACGGCTCGTATTTGTCCCCCAGACAATCGCGGCTGATGATGATTTTCATCACTTCGGAACTGCCGGCATAGATGGTGGCGATACGCGCGTCGGTGAACTGGCGGCTGATCGGGTATTCATCCATGTAGCCTGCGCCGCCATGCAACTGCACGCCTAAATCGGCCGCCTTGATCTGCAATTCGCTCGCGACCAGTTTGGCCTTGGCGGCATCGACCGCGGTCAACATGCCGGCATTGATGGCGCGTACGCCCTGGTCGATAAAACACTGCGCGATGTCGAGTTCGGTGCGCAGTTCGGCGAGTTTGAACTGGGTGTTCTGAAAGCCCGCGAGGGTCTTGCCGAACGCCTTGCGCTCGTGGGCGTAGGCCGCAGCCAGGTCGTAGGACAATTGCGCGCAGGACAACGCGCCGCAGGCGCCGATCAGTCGCTCTTCGGCCAGGCCCTTCATCAGATATTTGAAGCCTTCACCGGGCGTGCCGAGCACATTGGCTTTCGGCACTTTGACGTTATTGAAGAACAGCTCGGCGGTGTCCTGGGCTTTCTGGCCCATCTTGACCAGGTTGCGACCGCGCTCGAAACCTTCCATGCCGCGTTCGACCAGGAACAAGGTCATGTGGTGCGGGTTGTTTTGCGGATCGGTCTTGGCCGCGACGATCACAAGGTCGGCATTGATGCCGTTGGAGATATAGGTCTTGGCGCCGTTCAGCAGCCAGAAGTCACCGTGGTCTTCGGCGTGGGTGCGCATTCCGGCCAGATCGCTGCCTGCATCGGGTTCGGTCATGGCGATGGCGAGGATACATTCGCCCTTCACGCAGCGCGGCAGGAAACGCATGCACTGTTCTTCGTTGCCGAAGCGCGTCAGGTAGGGGCCGACCAGGCGGCTGTGCAGCGAGTTGTACCAGTCGCCGACGCGGGCGTAGGCGGTCTCTTCGAGGATGACCTGCTCGAAGCGGAAGTCGTTGTCGCCCATACCGCCGTATTTTTCGTCCGGCCACACCATGAGGTAGCCCTGCGCACCGGCCTTCAGGAAGGCCTCGCGGTCGACGATGCGCTGTTCGCGCCAGCGTTCCATGTGCGGCACGATTTCGGCGGCGAGGAAGCGGCGGTAGGCCGCGCGAAACATGGTTTGTTCTTCGGTGAAATCGCGGGGCAGCATGGCGGTTCCCTGTTGGAATGGACGTTAGAGCGTCGGGATTATCCTCTGCCCGCAGACCCGCTATCAACGACGAGTCGGCCTGGCGGGTGTGCGGCGAAGTGCTTTCCTCGAGGCTGGCCGGGGCCCGCGGTCCCGATTGTGACCCACGGTATGGATCCCGGTGTAAATATGTCACCATTTGCCAAATACAGAATGACCGCTCACGAGGAGAGAACACCGTGGAACACGCTTGGGATCAGGACAAGATTATTCGGGTCGACATGACCCACCAGACCGTCACCGTTGAACCCTTCCCTGAGGAGTGGAAGCTGCTCGGCGGACGCGCCTTGTCGGCCAAGATTCTGCTCAAGGATTGCGACGCGACCTGCGATCCGCTGGGGCCGGACAACGTGCTGGTGATGGCACCCGGCACCCTGTCCGGCACCTCGGCGCCGACGTCCGGCCGTCTGTCGCTGGGTTGCAAGAGCCCGCTGACCAACGGCATCAAGGAAGCCAATGTCGGTGGTAACCCAGGTCAGGACTTGATGAAACTCGGCTATCGCGCCGTGATAGTCACCGGTCAGCCGGCAGATCGCAGCCGCCGCTGGGGCCTCAAGGTCAACGAACAGGGCGCCGAACTGGTCGCGGCCGACGAATACAAGGGCATGTGGAATTATCCGCTGTGCGAGAAACTGCTCGCCGATGCTCCCAAAAGCGCCTCGGTGATCTCCATCGGCCCGGCCGGCGAGATGATGATGAAGGGCGCCTCCATCGCCTGCACCGACGACGACAAGGCCCGCCGCCCGGCGCGCCAGGCCGCGCGTGGCGGTGTCGGCGCGGTGATGGGCTCGAAGTGTCTGAAGTGGGTGCTGGTCGACCCGGCCAAGATTGCGGTGCGCCGGCCCGCCGACCGCAAGGGCTTTTCGACCTATACCAAGGAATTTTCCAAGGACTACCGCGCCAGCCGCCACGGCAACTTCAAGTACGGCACCAGCGCCGTGGTGCCGGCCGCCAACATGCTGCATACCTTCCCGTACAAGAACCGTACCGAAGGGCGCAACCCCGAGTTCGAACAGCTCGATGGCGCGCGTATCCGCGAATCGTTCGAAACCCGCGGTGGCGAAATGCATGCGTGCATGGCGGGCTGTATCGTCAGTTGCTCGAACATCGTGCATGACAAGGACGGCAACTATAAGACCTCGGCCCTCGAGTTCGAGACCTTGACTCTGCTCGGTTCGTGCTGCGCCATCAACAACTGGGAAGACGTGGCCGACCTCGACCGTCTGTGCGATGAACTCGGCCTCGATACCATTGAGACCGGCGCCGCGATCGCGGTTTATATGGATTCCGACGGCATGGCCTGGGGCGATGCGGAAGGCGCCAAGAAACTGCTGACCGACGAAGTCGGCAACGGCACGCCGCTGGGCAAGAACATCGGTGACGGTGCGCTCGCGATAGGCACGGCGCGCAAACATCACCGCATTCCGGTCGCCAAGGGTCAGGCGCTGCCGGCCTGGGATCCACGTCCATTAAAAGCAACCGGCATCACTTACTGCACCAGCGCGCAGGGCGGCGATCACACGGCGGGCCTGGTCATCGACCCCAAGATCAGCGGCGAGAAGGCGGCGATAGCCTCGCAGGAGATTCAGATAGTCAACGCGATTTGCGATTCGACCGGTTTCTGCATGTTCTTAGAGCCATCCATCGAGGAGACCGCCAAGTTCCTGACGCCGTTTTTCGGCGAGGAAGTGAGCCGCGAGCAGGTGGCTGATATCGGTTGGGAGTGCCTGCAGGACGAGTGGCTGTTCAACGAACGGGCCGGCATGACCGTCGCCGACGACGTGATGGCCGATTGTATGAGCAGCGAAGGCATCGGCCCTGAGCACGGCATGAAGTTCGATATCCCGGAAGAGATCGTGCGTATGGCCAAGGTGCGTCAGCCGCCGACCGAGAAGTTCTGGAACAAGTCGCCAGCGGGCTGAGTCGTTTGTCGGTCCCCGGTCACTTGCTGGCCGGGGACCGATAAAAATCCACCGCGCGTTTTATCTCTCCTTTTCTATGTCAGGCGAGCCCGATCAAAGCAGGCGCTCGCCGCGACTCGCCAGCAGACTTTCGTCAAAGCGCGCGACCCGGCGTGGGCCGTCGTGCAACAGACCCTTGGCATAGTCGATACCCATCTTGGCCAGGGCATCGCGCAATGCTCGGCTGTCGGCGTGTTCCGCCACGGTCTGCATGCCTAGCGCGCGGGCGACGCGGCACAAACCCAACACCACTTCGTAGTCCACCGAACTCGCCAGCAGGTTACGTACAAAACAGCCGCGAATGCTGAGGTAATCCACCTGCAGTGATTTGATGACATCGATGGCGCCACCGGCGAAACCGAGATCGTTGATCATGAACTGGCAACCATCCTGCTTGAGGGTGGTGATGAAATAACGCACCACCTCAGCATGACTGGCGAGCCCTGCTTCCGGTAGCGTGAAGCCGATACGACTGGCCACTTTGCGATGCTCACGCACCATGCGGATGGCGTCTTCGAGCAAACGCTGGTCGGCAATGGATTGCGCTGACAGCGGAATCAGCAGCACCCGCATGTCGGACAGCACGGGATGGTCGCTACGCAGTGCCTCAATGCTGGCCTTGATCAACCAGCGGTCGATATCGGCGCTCAACTGATAACGTGCCGCGAGTTCGACCACGTCATGACGCGGGATGTAGTCGTCGTCGCTGTCGCGGATGCCGACACCCACTTCGCAGCGCTCGATGGGCAGCGCCGTGGTGGTTGCACACAAGGGTTGATAGAACAGATCGAGGCGCCCGTTGCCGAGTGCGTGCTGAATCTCGCGCACCCGCACCAGACGCTGTTGTTGTTGCGTATCTTCGTCCGTGACCGCTTCAAACATCTGCACGCAATTGCGGCCAAAGTGTTTGGCGCTGTAGCAGGCGGCGTCGGCGGCGCGCAGCAGGTCGTCACTGCTGCGCAGCGTCGAATCCATTTCGACCAAACCTACGCTGATTGAAACCGGCAGTCGGATGTCCTGCCAGTTGAAGTGGTGACGCTCGATGGCATGGCGCAGATTCTCACCGATGACACGCGCGCGATCCGCATCGCAGCTATACAAAAGCGCGCAGAACTCGTCGCCGCCGATGCGCGCCAGGGTGTCGGCGCCGCGTATGCGTGTGCGCAACACCTCGGTCAGCGTGCGCAGGGCATGATCGCCGGCGGCATGGCCATAGCTGTCGTTGATGAATTTGAATTTATCGATGTCGATGTAGAGCAGGGTATGACGGTTGTGCTGACCGTGGTCGGCACGGGCGAGCAGCTTGTTCATGCGCCGCTCGAATTCACTGCGGTTGATGGTGCCGGTGAGGGAGTCATGACTGGCGCGCCAGGCGATGGACTCACTGCGCTGGCGGCGTGCGGTGACCTCGCGCAGATGTACGCTGACACCGCTGAAGCTGCCTTCGCGGTCGCACAGCGGCGCGACCCTATAGTCAACGCCGAGCGCCACACCGTCGCGGCGCAGTAACTGCGGCTGGTCGCTCAAGGCTTGCGCGCGCATGGTCAGCCGTGCCTCGTCAAAAATCTCGCGCGTGCGATTGTGGGGCGCACGGCCGTAGACCAGGCGTAAAGCGTGTTGCAGCGGCTCGCCACACAGGGCCTCGTTTTCGGCACCGAGCAGGGCGGCGGCAGTGGCATTGATGTAATCGATGTGGCCGTTGGCGTTGGTAGTCAGCAGGCCGTCGCCGAAGGTCGATAACAACTGGCTTTGGCGGGTCGCGCGCGTCAGCGCGGTCTCGATGTGGTCGAGACTGCGCGCGGCGCACACCAGCAAGGCGTGCGGCGCGCCGGCGAGATCGAGGCCGTGCTGCTGACCGACGCCCCGTATACGCAGCAATAGCGCCCGCAGCGCAGCGTAACGATGGGCATAGGTATGGCTGAGTAAGGCAAGTGTCGCCAGCGTGAGCGCCAGCCATGACACCAGGCTGGCATGCGGCGGGTCGAGCATGAAGCCAGCGACCAGCGGCAGGCCGAGCGTCGCGAGAAAATAATGATAGCTGCCGTGCACTTCGCCGAGCACCGGAATCGCGACCAGAGCGACCGCCAGCACACCACTCAAGAGGGCGGCCAATCCGGTGTTATCGGCGTAGGGCAGCAGCAGCACGACACCCGCTCCCCACGCGAGGCCGAGCACCGCCGCCATGGCTGCATCGTGGCGAAGCAGGTGTCGCTCCGCGTTGGTATGCGGTGGCGCTGCCCGTAGTGCGTGCCGCAGCAGCACGTTGAACAATACGAATACCGACCACCCCATCAGCAGCGCCGCAGGCACGTGTTGCCACAGTGCAGCGGCGATACCTGCCAGGGTGGCGAGATGGGTGACCAGCCAGCAACGTCCGAGCACCTGCTCGAGTGCGGCTTCGTGGAGGGTGAATTCAGCGCTCGTGGAGGTGTTTTTCAGGGCCAGGGTCGCCGTGCCGGCGCGGCTGTCTTTCATGATGTTCGCATCCGCAACAAATCCAGGTGGCAGCCATCGCCGTCGGCGAAATGGCGCGCCGGCCAGGTTTGTAAATTATTGTTACGGGCAGATTCGGCGGTGTGACCAGAGTCACAGGGAGCAGCAAGCTCGCGTGACGGGCGTCACGCGTTGGATGGAGAAGGCGGCGCGCAGGGCACGCGCCGCCTGCAGCGCGTCAGGTGTCGCGGCGCGCGCCGACCCGCAGACGCAGGGCGTTGAGTTTGATGAAACCCTCGGCATCGGCCTGGTTGTAGGCGCCGGCATCGTCCTCGAAGGTGGCGATGGCGGGGTCGAACAGGCTGTCCTTGGGCGCCTTGCGGCCTTCGACGATGACATTGCCCTTGTACAGGCGCACGCGCACGGTGCCGTTCACGCGCTGCTGGGACTGGTCGATCATGGTCTGCAACATGAGCCGCTCCGGGCTCCACCAGTAGCCGTTGTAAATCAGCGACGCATAGCGCGGCATGAGGTCGTCTTTCAGATGCGCGACTTCACGGTCCAGGGTCAGTGACTCGATGGCGCGATGCGCGCGCAGCATGATGGTGCCGCCGGGGGTTTCGTAGCAGCCGCGCGACTTCATGCCGACGTAGCGGTTCTCGACGATGTCGAGACGGCCGATGCCATTGGCATTGCCGAGTTCGTTCAAGCGCGTCAGCACCGCGGCCGGCGACAGGCGTACACCATTGATGGCAACGATATCGCCGCGCTCGTATTCAAGCTCGATGACGGTCGCGACATCGGGCGCCTTTTCTGGCGACACACTCCAGCGCCACATCGATTCTTCGGCGCTGGCCCACGGGTCTTCCAGCACCACACCCTCATAGGAGATATGCAGCAGGTTGGCGTCCATCGAGTAGGGCGAACCGCCGCCACTCTTGTATTCGATCGGAATGTCATGCTTTTCGGCATAGGCGAGCAGGGTCTCGCGCGAGGTCAGGTTCCATTCGCGCCACGGTGCGATGACCTTGATGCCGGGCTCCAGCGCATAGGCGCCGAGTTCGAAACGCACCTGATCGTTGCCCTTGCCGGTCGCGCCGTGGGAGATGGCGTCGGCGCCGGTCTCGCGCGCGATTTCGATCAGGCGTTTGGCGATCAGCGGCCGCGCGATCGAGGTGCCGAGCAGGTATTCGCCTTCGTAGATGGTGTTGGCGCGGAACATCGGAAAGACGAAGTCACGCACGAACTCCTCTTTCAAATCGTCGATGTAAATCTCTTTGATGCCGAGCTTGGTGGCTTTGGCGCGCGCCGGTTCGAGTTCTTCACCCTGGCCGATGTCGGCAGTGAAGGTCACCACCTCGCATTGGTACTCCTCGGCCAGCCATTTCAGGATGACGGAGGTATCGAGTCCACCGGAATAGGCCAGTACGACTTTCTTGACTTTGTGTTTCGCCATGACGCTCGAGGGGGTAGTTACGGGGAGGCGGCATTGTGCCTAGCGCCCGCCTTGAGATCCAGCGCAGGCGGCGGGGAACAGGGCGCGCGCGGTGGCACGCGCCGTGGGGAAGC
>CAMCBY010000209.1 GCA_945873015.1 Klebsiella pneumoniae | reverse complement strand
GGCCTCGCCGGCATACGCATCGGCGAGCAGCCACCGCCACCCGAGGTTGTGCAGCACCGGCCGCGCAGCGACGCTCAGTTCCGGCGTGAAACCCAGCAGTTCGCGCAGCGCCGGATCAGATGCATCGGAATAGATCAACGCGCCTTCGTCGACCTCGGGCAACAGCAGGCGTGCGAGTTGGCGCAGCGTCGCCTGATCGATACGCACACCCAGTTGGCTGCCAGCCGTGTCCAGCGCGCGCAAGGCGTCGCCGGCATTGATGAGCGCAAGATAACGCAAGGCGGCGTCGCCCTCGACCGCGAGTTGCGCTTCACCAAGCAAGGGCGTGAGGCGTTGCCAGGCATGCACGAACAGCGTCCGTACCGGGTCGGCGGCGACGCTGTCGTTGGCGAGGGCATCGCGCAACTCGTAACGTGCTTCGAGCAAAGTTGCGGATAATTCCGCGCGCAGTGTCGGACTCGCGCCCACCGCCACGGTCTTGATGAGCCAGGTCGCGAACGCATCCCACGCCTGCCATTGTTTGTCCCAGGCCATGAGTTCGCTGGCCGACAAAGGCGCGTGGGGCAGCGGCGGCAGCGCCGCGACATCGACCTCGGGCAGGTCGAAGGCGAAGGTCGCCACCAGTGCGTCATGGCCACCATCGGCGCGCGCAAGACGCAGCGAATTGGCGCTGACGGCGGCGAAGTCCGGCGCTCCGGCCAACGCGTGGCTCAACAGTTCGCGGCTGCCGCCCATGAGCGGCGCGAGTTCAAAGGTGAAGGCCTCGATGCGCGGATGAACGTATTTTTTGACCCAGCCCCACAGCACGCCCGGCACGGTTTCTTTGTTGCCGCTCTGGTCGCGGATGTCGGAATCGACAATACGAAATGCAATCGCGGTCTGGGACTCGGCAGGTCGCGCGCTTTCGCGCAGGATGACGGTGCCGCGCCAGGTGAAGGGCAGCAGACACGCGCCGCCCGGCATCGGCGTGCCGCCGCGCGCTTCAATCTGCATCGCGACCTGCATGCCGCCGGCCGGGGCGCCGTCGACCGTGGGCGCCGAGAGTTTCAATTTATTGCAGCCGCTGGCGTCACTCAGCGCATGCAGGGTTTCCTCAGGCTCGATAAAAACCCGTTCGGCGAGTTGTGCGCGCACCAGGCTATAGGGAACATTGAGCGGCACTTCAATGCGGGTGGGCTCGGCGTGACTGGTGAAGGCTGCGCAAGTCAGCACGAGTGCGCTAAAGCCAGTACCTGATCTCATGAAGTTTCGTGGCGCTCGGCCATACGGTCACCGCTGTAAGTCGGACGCAGGCTGAACTTGAAAACATCGTCGGCGCACACATCGATACAGCGTCCACAATTGGTGCAATTGCTGTCCAGCACCAGTCGCGTGGCGCTGCCGGTGCCGCGTAAGGCCGGCGTAATCACCTGTGGTTCAGGACAGACCGTGAAACAGTCTCCGCAATCGGTGCAAGCTTCGCGCTGATGGGCGGCGATGCGCACCACCGCACGTTTGCCCAGCAGTCCATAGAACGCTCCGACCGGGCACAAATGTCCACACCAGCCGCGGCGGCTGACCACCAGGTCAAACAGGAACACCGCCGCCACGATAGCCCACGCGAAACCCATACCGAACACGAGGCCGCGCTGCACCATCGTCACCGGATTAACCAGCTCCCATACGATGCCGCCGGTCATCGCCGACACCAGCAAGGTCATCGCCAGCAGCCAGCCGCGCAACGCGCGCTGCGGGCGCCAGCCCGGCGGCAGGTGCAACCGTTCGCGACACCAGTGCGCAGCATCGGTGATGACATTGACCGGGCATACCCACGAGCAATACACGCGGCCGCCCAGCAGCGCGTAGAACAGCGAGACCAGCGCGCTACCGAGCAGCGTGGTATTGGTGATGTGAGCGCCGCCGAGCAGCGACTGCAGGGCGATGTAGGGGTCTTGCAGCGGAATCAGGTCAAACCACAGGCTCGCGGCGAGATTGCCCTTCGCCCACCAGATGCCGTACCAGGGGCCGAGCAGGAACAGCCCGAGCAGTGCGAACTGCGTGGTCCGGCGCAACAGCAGATAACGTTGACGTTGTAACCAGCCGCGCGTATCGGCCGGCGGCGCGGCAGCATTGTTCATCGTTGAAAACTCAGCCGCTCGTGAGGCCGAGATCGTGACGCACCAGTGCGCGCGGCAGCACCTTGATGGCGGCTTCCGCCACCACACAGTCCTTCTCGCACATGCCACAGCCGGTGCATTTGTCACGGTGCACGGTCGGCTCGAAATACACCCGTTTGCCGTCCTGTTTCATCTCCATCGTGATCGCTTCATCTTTGATCGGGCAGGCGAGGTAACAGGCCTGGCAATGGGCGATGCTGTTGATGCTGTAACAGGTGTCGGTGCCCGTCACCACCGCCACGCCCATGTCGGCGTCGCGAATGTCGGTCAACTGTTTGGACAGCGCGTCGGTCGGACAGGCCGCCACGCAGGGAATGTCCTCACACATGTAACACGGCACCTCGCGCGCCACGAAGTAGGGCGTGCCGGTGGCCAGTGAGGCCCCGAAAGGCGCGAGCTTCAAGGTGTCGTAGGGACAGTCGCGCACACACAGGCCGCAGCGTACACAGGCACCGAGAAAGTCGTCCTCGGCCAGGGCACCTGGCGGGCGCAGGGCGGCGATGGGGCGCGACGCGGCCTGCTCGCCATAACTGCCCAGCAGCAGACCGACCAGGCTGACGGCGCCGGCGGCCTGTGCGCCACGGCTCAGCAGGCGACGTCTATCGGGATCGTGACGAGGTGGTTGTTCGTTGTGTGTGGACATGGCCCGGCGCCTGATCTGCTCGCGGCGCGGGAGCGGCGCGATGACGGCAGGTCTGTATAGTGCGCCCTTGAGACTCGCGCTGCCAAGCCGCCGCGCGTCAGATGTCGTAGCGAGCGCGGAATTCCTTGATTTCTGCTTTGACCTCGGCGCTCATGAGCGAGAAATTGGCACGCGCAAAGATTGCCCGCAGCGCCCGGCGCTCGGCTTCGTCGACCTCGCCGTCACTCAAGGCCACGCGTTTGAGGAACTGCAGTTCGTCGGCATCAATCAGACCGTCGTTGGCGAACATCACCAGGAAGGAATAGCCGACCAGGTCAGCGGCGCGGGAGTTGGAGGTCATGGGTTTCCGGTTTCCAATGTGCGAGTGAACCTGCTCCTGCCAGCGCTGTATCGATGCTGGTGCGAATTCGTTCGCGCATCAATTCTATCGCCTTCATCGCAATCCGATAACCCGCCACCGCTCGCGCCGTTTATCATCCCGCCAAAGCACAAGAATTCGGGGAGAGACCATGACCAGCACCCATACCGCCGCGCCGGGATATGCACAACTCGCAGACAATCTCGCTGCGCTCGAAGCGCTCATCGAGGGCGAGGCTGCGGATAACGAGCGCCTGCGGCATTTGACCGACATTGCCTTTCAGGCCATGCACGACGCCGGCTTGTGGCACATGTTGACGCCCCGCGCGCTGGGCGGTTCGGAGCTGGGCTTTTCCGATGCCATGACGCTGGCGGAGAAAGTCGCCTATCTCGATGGTGCGAGCGGCTGGTGTGTGATGGTGGCCGGTGTGCAACACGGCACCTGCGGATCCCTGATCGTCGACGCCGGCATGCGCGAAGTGTTCGCTGCAGGACTTGCGACCAATATCGCCGGGCAGGGCATCCCGCGTGGTCTCGCGCGGGTGGTAGACGGTGGCTACATGGTGCGCGGCGACTGGAGTTACGGCAGCGGTATCTATCACGCCAACTGGATACACAGCGGCTGCGTGCTGGTGGACGAAGGCCAACCCGCGATGGACGCGAGCGGCGCCCCCACCGTCATCATCACCTACGTGCCGCGCGACGCGGTCGAGCTGCGCGACAACTGGCACGTGCTGGGTTTGCGCGGCACCGGCAGCTATGACTATGGCATCAGCGAAGAAATCTTCGTGCCGAACCAGCGCGCCTATGTCTACAGCAAGAGCGAAGTCGAACGCGGTGGTTATCCCTATACACTCGGTATCGTCGGCTTCACCGCCTGGGGCCATACTTCGTTTGCCTTGGGCGTTGGGCGGCGCGCGCTCGATGAACTTGCTGCACTCGCGCGCGGCAAGGCCGGCCCGTTCGGCATGCTCGCTGACAGCGCCAGCTTTCAGGAAAAATATGCGCGCATCGAAGCCAAGTATCGTTCGGCGCGGGCTTTCACCTACCAGACCTGGAATGACATCGACACCACCCTTGCGCGCGACGAGCCGGCCAGTATTCAACAGATAGCGCTGTTGAAGCTCGCTTTCCGCCACGCCCATGAAGTGATGTCGGAGGTCTGCACCTTTGCCTACAACTATGGCGGTGGCGTGGCGTTGCGCGACGGGGTGTTGCAACGCTGTTATCGCGATTTGCACGCCGCTCTGCAGCACGTGCTGCTGGCCGATCAGATCCTGCAGGACTGCGGCAAGGTGCTGATGGGGCATGTACGCCCCGGACAGCAGTTCAATCTGCTCGGACTGTCCTGAAGCCGCGCCTGCGCGCCCGACTCAGGGCCGCTCGGGATGGGTGGCGACAAAATGTTTGAGCACGAGGGTCAGGTCTTGTGCGCGCTGCTCGTTACCGCTCGCGGTGGCATGCAGGATGTCGTCGATGATCATGCGTTTGATCATTCGTTCGCCTTGCGGCGACTCGACCAGATAGGACGCGAGTTCGGTCGCGACAATCGCCGAGACATGCTCGTGTTCGGCGATGGCATCCACTTCCGCGTCGGTCAAATGCAGAAACGCAATACAGTCTTCGAGTGTGATCATGGTGCTGCTCCCCGCGGTGTTGTGTTTTTATGATTCGCCGCAGATGGCCGTCGGGCATTGATCCGTGTCATTCTGCGGGCCATTCACCGCGCGCTGTTTGTCGCGCGGCGGTGGCCGAGGGGAGCGGCCGAGTCAGGCGCCAGCGCGCCAACCATCGAAGTAGTTGAGGATCTCACGCCATGTTGAAAGACCACGTCGCCCTCGTCACCGGCTCCACCAGTGGTATCGGTTTGGGCATAGCTGAACAACTCGCCAGCGCCGGCGCCCACGTCACTCTGAACGGTTTTGCCGATGAGGCCCTGGTCAGCGAACTCAAGAGCCGTCTCGGCGCCCTCACCGGCAGCCGCATCGACTACGACGGCGCCGACATGCGCGACCCGGCAGCAGTCCGGGCAATGGTGGCGAAGGTCGCGGCGACCCACGGTCGCATCGACATCCTGGTCAACAACGCCGGCATCCAACACGTTGCGCCGGTCGAAGATTTTCCCATCGACAAATGGAACGACATCATCGCCATCAACCTGTCGTCGGCCTTTCATGCCAGTGCCGCCGCCATTCCGGCGATGAAGGCGGCCAGAACTGGCCGCATCATCATGATGGCCTCTGCCCACGCCCTCGCTGCCTCGCCGTTCAAAGCGGCCTATGTGGCGGCCAAACACGGCATCGCCGGGCTGACCAAAACCATCGCGCTGGAGCTCGCCGAGTTCGGCATCACTTGTAATGCCATCTGTCCGGGTTATGTGCTGACACCGCTGGTCGAGCGCCAGATCCCCGATACCGCCAAGGCGCGCGGCATTACCGAGGAGGAGGTCAAACGCGATGTCTTGCTGGCCGCCCAGCCGACCAAGGATTTTGTCACCATCGCCCAGGTTGCGAGTCTGGCGTTGTATCTGTGTCGTCCGGAGGCAGCCCAGATCACCGGCACCACTTTGTCGATGGACGGCGGTTGGACCGCCAAATAGGCACGGCTCACCCTGGTGCGCGTTGCCCTGTGATGGGGCCGCTGCCGCAGACGGTTGCGCGGAAGCTTGCCCCGCGCGTTCTAAACGAGACCTGCGACCCTCATTCCGGCCCTTGCCTACCTAGATATAGTGAGGCCTTAGGGGCATACTTCAGGCGAACCGGGCAAGGAAGCCAAGGACGCCATCCTCGCTGCTCCGCGTCGCCACTCGGCGGCGGTTCTGGTCCCACGGACGGCGGCGTGACGCAGACGCAAGTGCAACGATTGAGTTCATGAGTTCCATCGAGACAACCGACGAAGCGCCCAAGGTCACGGATTATCGCGACGATATCCAGGCCGCCAGCGCTGCGTTACGTAATTCCATCGCTGAGACCGAAGGCCCCCTGCCGCCCGCCTGGGTGGTGGAGTTCATGCTGCGTAGCTGGCGCCGCTATCTGGTACTGGTGCATCACGACAGCGGTCAGGGCAGCGCCGCCTGGGCACGCGCCATCGACGTCACGCGTCGCCTGTTGCAGAGCATTGTGCCGACCGAGTCCCCCGAGCGCCGTGCGCAACTGGTGCGTGAACTGCCGCGCCTGGTGACCGATGTCAAGATTGCCATCGATAAGGCTCAGATTGATGCGACCGAGCGCGACACCTTCCTCGATCAACTGCGTCAGCTGCACATGAGTCTGTTGAAACTGGAACAGATGCCGGCCGACCAGGGCACTGATTTCTCCGACACGGTCACGATGGACGTACGCGACCCGCGCTACCGCGCGCTGCTCGACAAACTCGACGGCGCCGAGGGCATGGAACACATCGAGATGTAAGGGCGGGCCATTGCGGCCCGTTCCGTCTTCTGCAGGTGCGAATTCATTCGCGCTTTCAAACCCGACCTCTAGCGCTTCGCCATGCCTCGAATGTGCGAATGAATTCGCACCTACACGGCGGTGCGCGCTATTTCACTTACAACCCTTTCCAGGTGTTTCAACGTGCGGCAGCTTTCGACCTTGTCGCAGGCGGCACCGAGTTTCTGCATTTCTGAATCACCGGAATTCCAGAACGCGGCGGGCTCGGGGTTCAACCACAGAACGCGCCGCGCGCGTTCGTGAATGCGTCTTAACGAGCGCTCACCGGCATCGCCATAGTTCGAACGTGCATCGCCGAGGATGATGACGGTGGTGCGCTGGTCGATATCGGCGAGGGTCAGGCGTTCGAGTTCCGCGAGTGCACCGCCGTAATCGGTCGAGCCCATGCCATAGGTATTGACCGCTTCAAGCACTGCTTCTTCCACCGGTTTCTGTTCAAACAAACTGGTGACTTCACCCAGGTGACTGGAAAATGCAAAGGCGCGCACCTTTGGCAACACTTCCGCCACGCTGTACAGGAACAGCAACAGAAAACGGGCGACCTGGGCGACCGAGCCCGACACGTCACACACCGCGATGACCTTCGGTCTGTCGACGCGCACACG
>CAMCBY010000208.1 GCA_945873015.1 Klebsiella pneumoniae | reverse complement strand
GCGGAAAGCGCGGACCTGGTCGCCTTTCTGAAAAGTCTCACCAGCCCCGCCGCAGCCCGCCTCGCGGCGGCCGCGGCCGCCGCCGACATCGGCAACCCGGCCGACGGCACGCCGTAATGCGGCAATACCCACGCGGCGGCGCGGCTTGATCGATCGCACCTCACCGTTTCGCCACTGCCCGGCCTGCGCCGGCGCGAGTGACTGTCGCAGCGCGCGGGTATTCGAGTGCGCAAAGTGCGGCTTTCGTTATTTTCATAACGTCGCCGCAGCGGTTGCCGCCTTCATCGTGCACGACGGACATCTGCTGCTGACACGCCGCGCCCATGCGCCGGCCGCCGGCAGCTGGGATTTACCCGGTGGATTTGTCGACCCTGCAGAATCTCTGGAACAGGCCCTCGCGCGCGAACTGCATGAAGAGCTCGGTTTTTCGCTACAACCGGGCGCTGGGCGTTATGTCTTTTCCCTGCCGAATATCTATCCCTACGCGGGCGTCAGTTACGCGACCGCCGACAGCTTCTTTCGTATCGATTGCGCAACGCAGCCACGCGTATCAGCGCGCGACGATGTGAGTGAGGTGGTGTGGATACGTTTTGCGGCAATTGAATTGCCGGGTATCGGTCTTGATTCGGCGCGGATGGCGGTCGAACGCTTTCTGCGTGAGGGGCTAGGTTGAATGTGCGAACGATTCAGGTGTAGGGCTCAAACTGACTATATCGCACCCGCAGAGTCGAACACATCGCTGTGGGTCAGACTTCAGTCTGACACTATGGCTACGGCCTTCCGCCGTATTTCGCCTGTGAATGTCAGACTGAAGTCTGACCCACAAAAGCGCACATGCTGATGCTCAGTTTAAAATCCAAGCCCAGTGAATGCGCCCCCGCAGAGCAAACGAATCAGCACGTTCAATTTCACTCCGCCAGCTCCGCCACAAACGACGACACGGCCTTTACCACCTTCTCACTCTGCTCGAGATGCGGCGCATGACCGCAGTCCGGCAGATCGAGGCGCGTGACCGGCCCACTCACACCATTGGCAATATGCTCGACGTGCACCGTTGTATTGTAGGCATCATCATCGCCGCGTACGGTCAACACCGGCACCTTGATGGCAGGTAGCCAGGGCGTGATGTCCCATTGCCGAAATCCGGCATGCAACCACGCCTCACACCAACCGAGGAACGCACAATCGACGTTGTCGCCGTGATAACGCGCGAGCTTGTCGCGCATATCAGTGGTTTCGAAGCTGTATTTTGCCGCGGCGATATTGTCCACCGTTTTGTGCTCGGTCAGCACATGGGGCGCCATCAGCACCAACGCGCGCACGCGCGGGTCCTGGCGCGCGCCGGCATAGACCACGGAGATCGATGCGCCATCGCTGTGGCCCACCAGAATGCAGTCATCGATAGCCGCCGCATCGAGCACCGCCGGTAAAACGTCCAGCGCATCGCGGCTGTGAAAATCGAGCGGGCGCGGCAAGGGTATCGATGACGAACGCCCGTAGCCCGGCCGCGAATAACTGAACACTGGCAAACCTGTCGCCTCGTGCAGCAGCGCGGGAAAACGCCGCCACATGGCGACACAACCCAGCCCCTCGTGCAACAGCACGAGGGTCGGGCCTGATTGTTTAGCCGGCCAACGCTCGAATTCAATGGCGTAGCCAGCGGCGGTGAGTGTGCCCGCCTCGGCCGTCGTCAGCGCATCCACCTCAGGCGGCAAGCAAACCCTGGCCGTGAGCCCATTCCAGGGTCAAAGCCATCGCCTTGTCGAACTTGTCGAACAACTCATCAACCTGCGCGGGAGTGATGATCAGCGGCGGACAGAACGCCATCACATCGCCGATGGCCCGACAGATGAGACCGTTGTCCTGAC
Organism: Klebsiella pneumoniae; assembly: GCA_945873015.1. Classification (GTDB taxonomy): domain Bacteria; phylum Pseudomonadota; class Gammaproteobacteria; genus JADJYF01. The sequence continues at coordinate 5,362 of CAMCBY010000208.1, read as the reverse complement.
AGTGTTTTAAACACTCCGCCCCGACTTTGCCTGGCGGATCAAAAGCCGCCTTGGTATGGCGGTTCGCGACCAGTTCAACTGCGCCGATGAGACCCACGCCGCGCACTTCTCCCACCAGCGGGTGAGAGGCATAACGCGCAAGACGCGCCTGAAACTGCGGCGCCAACTTCGCCGCATGCTCGAACAACTGGTCGCGTTCGTAGATTTCGAGTGTCTTCAAAGCGACCGCGCAGGCGACCGGATGGCCGCTGTAGGTGAAGCCGTGACCGAAAGGGCCCATCTCATCGGACGCGTTGAGCAGTGCGTCGAAGATTTCGTCTTTCACCACCACCGCACTCAAGGGTTGATAGGCCGAGGTCAGGGCCTTGGCCAGCGACATGGTGTCGGGTTTGAGATCATAAGTGTCGGCGCCGAAAGCGCGGCCGGTGCGGCCAAAGCCGCAGATCACTTCATCGTCGATGAACAATACGTCGTATTTGTTCAGCACCGCCTGAATCTTGGCGAAATAGCTCGTGGGCGGCACGATCACACCGCCCGCCCCCATCACCGGCTCGGCGATGAACGCAGCGACGGTGTCGGGCCCTTCTTTCAGAATCAGTTGTTCAAGATTATCGGCGAGACGTGTGGCGAACTGCTCTTCACTCTCGCCGGGCTGCGCATTGCGCCAGTAATGCGGCAGGTCAGTATGCAGGAAGCGGCCGCCGGCCAACGGCAGATCGAACCCCTTATGCGATATCGGCAGACCGGTCAGGCTGCCCGACGCGAGGGTGATGCCGTGGTAGCCCTTCACACGACCGATGATCTTCTTTTTGGCTGGACGGCCGAGCACATTGTTGTAGTACCACACCAGTTTGATCTGGGTGTCGTTGGCGTCCGAGCCGGAATTGCCGAAAAACACCTTGGACTTGTGCAGCGGCACCAGCGCTTTGATTTTTTCGGCCAACAGCACGCCTACTTCGTGGCTCTTGGACGAGAACAGTTGTGCGTAGGACAGTTCCTTGATCTGGTCATAGGCTGCGCGCGCCAGTTCTTCGTTGCCGTAACCGAGTGAGGTGCACCACAGGCCGGCCAGACCTTCGAGATATTGTTTGCCCTGGTCATCGTACATATAAACGCCCTGGGCACGTTTGAGCATCATCGGGCCAGTGCGGGCGTGTTGAGCGAGGTGAGTCTGCGGATGCAGCATGGATTCGAGATCCCTGGCTGCCATGCTTCCGGGTTGTATGCTCACGGCCACACTCCTCTGTTAGAGATCATCATGATTGCATTCTAGGAGCCGCTCTCACGGCAGGGAAGCGCGCTTCAGCCCTTCGGTTCGAGGGTCACGAAGATATCGATGGGCGTCGGGTCGACGAGCACCACCAGCGGCTGCTGGGTGGCATGAGCAACGTCGCTGCCGAGCGCCTTCACCCATAGACCTTGCATCGATTGTACGACCGTGATGTCGGTCTGACCGCCAATCAGGCCGCGGATCAGAAACGGGCGCATCTCGGCCGGCACATGCACATCACTCTTGGTGTAATGGGCCGCCATCGACGGGCTGATCTGCATGTAGGGCTCTTTCTCGAGCTCAGCAATGGCCTCCTTGAGCAACTCCGGATGAACCCGATAGACCAGAAAAGGCGGCAGGTTGACCGCCTTTTTATCTTCCACGGTCGGCGGATTTATCCACGGGTGACTGACCACCACGTGTTGTACGCCGGGCTGCTCGCCACAAGCATTCAGCAACATCGTCGCCAGCAACAGCAGCACAGGCAGAATGAAACGCATTGTGGTGTTCTCCATGATTGTTATGTTCCCCGGCGCGAGGCCTGCGGTTCAGTTTACAGCCTGAGCGGTTACACTGGCTGCGCATATCAACACGCGAGGGGAGCCCGTGTTCAAGCTGGACGAGATTCGAGGCCTGGCCGACGCACCGCGTCTGCAGGCACGCAGCCGTGGCGCCGATATCGCGCAGATCTTCGAAGACCGCGAAACCACCTTCAGCGAATTTGACCGGCGCACCAGTCAGGTCGCCCAGGGCCTGGCCGCCGCCGGCCTCAAGCCCCAGGCCAGGCTCGGTTTCCTCGGCAAAAATTCCGACCGCTATTTCGAGCTCCTGTTTGGTGCGGCCAAGGCTGAAGCGGTGCTGGTGGGCGTGAACTGGCGCCTCGCGCCTCCCGAAATCGAATACATCCTCAACGACGCCGGCTGCGAGACGGTATTCGTCGGCGCCGACTATTACGAGCTCATCGAGCAATTGGTGGCGCGCAACCCAACCATCAGCCGCGTTATCGCGCTGGATGGTGGCCACCCGAGTTGGCCGGCGTTCGATGACTGGCGCGCCGCCCAGATGGCGGAAGATCCGCTCCGGCCCGTACGCGCCGACGACGATGTGCTGCAACTCTATACCAGCGGCACCACCGGCCACCCGAAGGGCGTACAACTGACCAACGCCAACTATTGTGCGCTCTGGCGCGCCGCCGAAGATGCGCGCTGGGGACTGTTTGACGCCGGTCAGGTGACCTTGACCTGTATGCCGGTATTTCATGTCGCGGGCTGCAACATGGGCGTGTTCGCGCTTGCGCAAGGCAGCACCAATCTCATTCTCAAAGATGTCGATCCGATTCGGATTCTCGAACTCATCCCGCGCTATCGAGTGTCCTATGCTTTGTTCGTGCCGGCCTTGATGCTCATGATCACGCAGATGCCGCAAGCCGCGAACACCGACTTCTCCTCTCTACGCAAGCTGTTCTATGGTGCGTCACCCATCAACGAAGCCTTGCTGAAAAGTGCACAGCAGTTGTTTGGCTGCGAATTCTTCGGTCTGTATGGTCTGACCGAAACCACCGGAGGTGGCACCTGCCTCATGCCCGAAGGGCATGCCGCCGGCAAACTGCGCTCCTGTGGCACCGCCTACCCCGGCGTCGAACTCAAGGTTGTCGATGGCGACGGTCAGGCCGTCGCCTGCGGCGAGGTGGGCGAGATCGTGATTCGCCACGGCATCGTCATGAAGGGTTATTGGAAGCGCGCCGACGCCACCGCCGAAGCCATTCGTGACGGCTGGTTTTATACCGGCGATGCCGGTTACCTCGATGACGAAGGATATCTCTACATTCACGATCGCGTGAAAGACATGGTGGTATCGGGCGGCGAGAACATCTATCCGGCGGAAGTCGAAAACGCGATGTTCGGACATGCTGCAATTGCCGATGTGGCAGTGATTGGTGTGCCCGACGAACGTTGGGGCGAAGCAGTCAAAGCGGTGGTGGTGTTAAAACCCGGCGCACAAGTAACGGTCGAAGAATTGATCAGTTTCGCGCGCGAGCGTATCGCCGGCTTCAAGGTGCCCAAGAGCGTGGATTTTGTCAGCGCGCTGCCGCGCAATCCGTCGGGCAAGATTTTACGTCGCGAACTGCGCGGGCCCTATTGGCAGGGCCGCACACGTAACGTCAACTGACGCGCGGGTGCCAAACGTCGAGCGCAGTAGTTTTTCACCAGAGGGTTAATGCGCGCGACGGCTTTTCAGCGCGTAATAGCCGTTAGCCAATTCGCCGAAATATTGCGGCACATCGGGATGCGAAACCGGTTTGCCGCTGTCATCGACCAGCAGATTCTGCTCCGAGACATAGGCGACATAACTGGTCTCGGCGTTCTCGGCGAGCAGGTGGTAATAGGGTTGTTCTTTAGACGGACGCATTTCCTCGGGGATCGACAGCCACCACTCTTCGGTATTGTTGAAGGTCGGGTCGACGTCGAAGATCACACCACGGAACGGAAACAGGCGATGGCGGACCACCTGCCCGATCTGGAATTTTGCAGTGCGGTTGATGGTGGCCATGCGCGTGTTTAGGGTCGGTTCGGAACGGGCCACAGGTTACCATGCTCGCGCACCGGCGTGACGCGCGTGGCCGGCGAATTGCGCGCAGGCTCACAGCCCGCGACACGGCCATACGCAAACCACTGAAGGAGACTCGTTTGCCCGCCCCTGCTCGTCTTGAACGTATTGCGCGCCTGCTGGAACACAGCGTGTTCGGTGTGGCGGCAGCCGCGGTCGTATTTCGCCTGAGCTGGTACTGGCATCTGCCCAAAGCAACGGGCGCCCACTACGGTACCGGCGATGTAGTCGATTTTGGCCTGACCTTCTTATTGTTCATGCTCAGCACCGCCTGCGCGGCCTGCGGCGTTGCCACCAGCCTGCGCGGTGGCTCACAAGCAAACGCGGCCGCCTATCGGCCGCTGCTGATTGGCGTTACCACCTTTGCTGCTTATTACTTCGTGGCACCTCATCTGCCACAACTGTTCTGACCCCAGCGCGTCGCACGCGCCCAACCACGAGGCCCAGCCATGCAAGAACCCGACTTCCAGTATCTCGACAGTAACGGCATCACGCTGCGCACCGTGGTGGCGGGCGAAGGTCCGCTGGTCATTCTGCTGCACGGTTGGCCGCAGAGCTGGTACTTGTGGCGCCATCAGATTGCGCCCCTCGCGGCAGCCGGCTATTGCGTCGCGGTGCCCGATCAGCGCGGTTATGGCGGCAGCAGCAAACCGCTGGACGTGCGCGCCTATAACATTCGCGAGCTCACCGCCGACGTGGCCGGCATCGCGCGCGCCCTCGGTTACGACGAGTTCAACCTCATCGGGCATGACTGGGGCTGCCTGGTGGCGTGGAATACCGCACTGCTGCACGCCGACACCTGCCGCTCGGTGATGGGTTTGTCGGTGCCGTTCTGGCGTCCGACATCAGCGACCTTGAATCCGCCCGGCATGGACGATCGATTCTGGTACATCCGTTATTTCCAGCAACAGGGTGTATCCGAAGCGGAACTCGAAAAAGACCTGCCGACCAGTCTGCTGCAGCTCTATTACGGCCTCGCCGCCGACTCGCCGTTTGGGGTGTGGATGAAGCAGCTCGAATTTCCGCGCAGTGCCGGCCTGCTCGAAGCGCTGCCCAAACCCGACAAACTGCCCGCCTGGCTGAGTGAAGAAGATTTCACCTACTACCTCGCGCAATACCAGCGCAGCGGTTTTCGCGGTCCCAACAACTGGTATCGCAACATGCTCTACAACAATGCCATCACGCCCGAACTCGACAAGGCGCGCTTCACCCAGCCGGCAGCGTTTGTCGCCGGCTCGGAAGACGATGTGCTGTTGTATGACCCCAACTGGCGCGAGAGCTTCCCCAAGGATTTCGACGATCTGCGTTTCATCGACATCGTGGAGGGCGCGGGCCATTGGTTGCAGGTGGAAAAACCTGCCGAGACCACCGCGCAGATGTTGCGTTTCCTTAACGAAGTCGAGCCGCGCTGAGCCTGGCTGTAATGTGCGAACGAATTCGCACCTACAGGAAGGCCTGGTAGGTGCGTATTTTTTCGAACATTAA
>CAMCBY010000207.1 GCA_945873015.1 Klebsiella pneumoniae | reverse complement strand
CCGGAGCTCAGCGTCGCCGCGCAGCCGGCGCCGCACAACTTCGGCTGGCGGTGGCTGCTCGCCGATGCACATGCCGGCGAGGCCGACACCGCCAGCATCGCGCGCCTTGATCAGTGGCTGCCGAACGATACTGATCTCGATGCCTATCTCGCTACCCTCGATGGCCTGCTCAGCAGCATTGCCCAACAGGAGCAGAGCCGCAACAAAGTTCCGGCGCCCTTTCTCGAAATTTATCGCACTCTGCTGCGCGCCACCGCCTGGCAGGAAACCTGCTGGCGCCAGTACGTGAAGGAAGCGGGCCGCATCGAACCCTTACGCTCATCGGCCGGCTCGGTCGGCCTCATGCAGATCAATCAGCATGTGTGGCGAGGGGTTTACGACTTGCACAAACTGGCGGTCGACATCGCCTACAACGCACGCGCGGGCAATGAAATCCTGGTGCATTATCTGGTCGATTTTGCGATCAAGAAAAAAGAACACGAAGTGAGCGGCGACCCGCACAATCTCGCGCGTGCCACCTATGCGGTCTACAACGGTGGGCCGGGACATTTGCGTCGCTATCGTGATCCCAAGGAATCGCGCAGCTTGCGCGACATCGACGCGGCGTTCTGGAAAAAATATCAGGCCCTGCGCGCGCAGGGCGTGGAAGCCGTCAAACAGTGTTACGGACCGTGAGCGCTGGCGCTCACGGATAGAGTTTGTGGCTGCTCCAGAGACCTTGCTCGAGCTCCCACACAGTGCGTTCGTGCAGACGGAAGGGACGGTCTTCCCAGAATTCGATACGTTCCGGCGCCACCCGAAAACCTGACCAGAAGGGCGGCCTCGGCACTGCGCCGATGGCATGACGGGCGGCGAATTTCGCAACCCGCCCTTCGAGTGTGAAGCGCCCTTCGAGGCGCTGGGATTGTTTGGACGCCCACGCACCGATCTGCGACTCGCGCGGGCGGCTGGCGAAATAAACGTCGGCTTCGGCGTCCTCGACCTGGGTCGCGCGACCCTCGACCCGCACCTGACGGGTCATCGATTTCCAATGCAGGCACAGAGCGACATGCTGGTTGTCGCGGATATCTTCGGCCTTACGGCTGCCGAGGTTGGTATAGAACACCAGACCGCGCTCATCGATGCCGCGCACCAGCACCATACGCAGAGTCGGTCGGCCATCGGCACCGACGGTCGCGACTGACATCGCCGCCGGCTCCAGCGTTTCTTTCTTTTCCGCTTCCTTCAGCCACTCGGCAATCTGCGCGAGGGGCGAACTTGTGGAAGCGGATGTGCTCATTGCGCTGGCGCGGCGTGCATGTTTATTCGAACGGGTGGCGCAGCACGATGGTGTCGGCGCGATCCGGTCCGGTCGAGATGATGTCGATGCCGGTGCCGGCAATTTCGGCGATGCGGTCCAGATAGGCGCGCGCCTTGGCCGGCAGTCCATCCCAGCTACGCACACCGACCGTCGATTCGGTCCAACCCGGCAGTGTTTCGTACACCGGCCGCACCTCGGCCATCGCTTCGGCACCGGTGGGCACCGACAAGGACACGCCATCCGGCGTTTCGTAGCCGACGCAGATACGAATTTCGTCAATGCCGTCCAGCACGTCGAGTTTGGTCACACACAGGCCCGAGATGCTGTTCAACTGCTGGGCTCGGCGCAGCGCCACCGCATCGAACCAGCCGCAACGACGGCGGCGCCCGGTGGTCGCGCCGAACTCGTTGCCCTTGGTGGCGAGATGTTCGCCGGTCTCATCGAACAGTTCGGTCGGGAACGGCCCCGAACCGACACGTGTGGTATAGGCCTTGGTGATGCCAAGCACATAGTCGAAAACACGCGGACCGACACCAGTGCCACTGGCGGCAAAACCAGCGGTGGTATTCGACGACGTGACAAACGGATAAGTGCCGTGATCGATGTCGAGCAAGGTGCCCTGCGCGCCTTCGAACAACAGATTCGAGCCACCCATACGATGCTGGTGCAGGAGTTCGGTGACATCACCGACCATCGGCCCAATCAGCTCAGCGTGCTGCATGGACTCGTCGAGGATGCGCTGGAAGTCGAGCCCGGCAACCTTGTAATAGTTGGTCAATACGAAGTTGTGATAGTCGAGCACCTCGCCGAGCTTGGCGGCGAAACGTTCGCGGAACATAAGATCGCCCACGCGTAATGCGCGCCGCGCGACCTTGTCTTCATAGGCCGGACCGATGCCGCGACCGGTGGTGCCGATAGCGGCCGCGCCACGGGCCTTTTCTCGCGCGACATCGAGCGCAACGTGATAGGGCAGGATCAGCGGACATGCAGGGCTCACGATCAAACGCTCGCGGGCCGGCACGCCGCGCGCTTCGAGCATGGTGATTTCTTCAATGAAGGCATGGGGCGACAGCACCACGCCATTGCCGATGAGGCAGGACACGTCGTCGTGCAGGATGCCGGATGGAATCAGATGCAGAACGGTCTTCTCGCCGTCGATGACCACCGTATGTCCGGCATTGTGGCCACCCTGGAAACGTACAACGGCAGCGCAGCGGTCGGTCAACATGTCGACCACCTTGCCCTTACCCTCATCACCCCACTGGGACCCGATTACGACGACTGACTTGCCCAAGCTCGTTCTCTCTAAAAAAGTTGAATCTAGATGTCTTCCAGTTGCCACTGGCCGCTGCGCTCAACCAGCACCTGATCGCAGCCCATGTCATGCGCGCCCGCGGCCTGGCCCGGCAGCCCTTCGACCACCCGATAACCCGCCACGCGCAGTTCCGCTATCGCGCGCATGCGCGCCGTATCATCGGCCGCCGGCGCGAAAATCTTGGCCAGTTGCCGTCGCTCAGTCGCACCGAGGCCGGCCAGCACTTTCAGATCAGTGCTGAAGCCGGTCGCCGGTCGCGGCCGCCCGAACGAGTGACCGATGTTGTCATAGCGGCCGCCCCAGGCGATCGCACGACCCGCCGCGGGCGTGTAGGCCGCGAACATCACGCCGGTGTGATAGCGGTAACCGCGCAGCTCGGCAAAATCGAGATGAATATCAGCGGCCGGCTTACGTTCACGAATCAGCGCCACCAGCCGTTCAATATCATCGAGCGCGGCGACCACCGACGCGGGCGCGCGTCTGAGTGCGTCACGGGCCTTGCCGAGCACACTGTCGTCACCATTCAAATCCAGCAAGGCGTGCAGATGTTCGGCCACCGGCGCCGCCGCACCGGTCGCGGCCAGCGCTTCGCCGAGGCCGTACTCGTCTTTCATCAGCAGTCGTTCGAGGATGCGTGACTCGGTCGCGCGATCGAAACTCGCCAGCTCGCAAATGGCATGGAACAGACCCATATGCCCGAGTTCGAGCGTGACCGGCGCAATGCCGGCCACCGCCAGCAGTTCGAGCAGCAGAGTCACGACTTCGGCGTCGGCCTCGATGCCCGCGTGACCATACAGCTCCGCGCCGATCTGCAGCGGATTACGCGAACCGGCGAACTTGTCCGGGCGGGTGTGCAGCACCGGGCCCATATAACAGAAGCGTTGCGGTGCGGCGCTCGGCAGCCGATGGGCGTCGATGCGCGCCACCTGCGGTGTGATATCGGCGCGCACGCCGAGCATGCGGCCGGTGATCTGATCGGTCAGCTTGAAGGTCTGCAGGTCGAGGTCTTCGCCAATGCCGGACAGCAGCGAGTCGAGATACTCGACCACCGGTGGCATCACATATTCATAGCCCCAACGCTCGAACAGATCGAGCATGCGCCGACGCATCTCTTCCAGCACGCGCGCCCGTGGCGGCAGTACTTCGTCGACGCCGTCCGGCAGCAACCATAATTTCTCGTCCGCCACCGCCTACCTCAATACGTACAAAATAATGACGCCCACCACCATGCCGACCAGGCCCAGGCCGCGCAGTGTCGTATCGTTCAGGTCTGCGGCCATCAGCAGGCCGCGTCGAAAATGTTGGGGATTGAGAAACGGCATGATGCCTTCAAGCACCAGCAACAATGCCAGCGCCGAAAAGAAATCCTGCCACATGCCCCGCTCGCCGCTGCCGTACTCGACAGCGCGCCGTCCTAGCCACCGCCGGGGCGTTGGAAGTACTTGAAGAAATCCGAATCCGGCTGCAGCACCATGATGTCTTCCTTGTTCTTGAAGCTCGACTTATAGGCATTCATGCTTCGATAGAACTGGAAGAACTCCGGATTCTTGCTATACGCGTCGGCGTAAATCGCGGCCGACTTGGCATCACCCTCACCGCGCAGGACTTCCGCGTCGCGGTAGGCCTCGGCAGCGATAATGGTGCGTTGCCGGTCGGCGTCGGCGCGGATGGTAATGGCTTCCTTCTCGCCCCGCGCGCGGAACTCACGAGCCACCCGGGAGCGCTCGGAGCGCATACGCTCGTACACCGTACTGCTGACCTCGGTCGGCAGGTCAATACGTTTCAGACGCACATCGACAATTTCCATGCCGAGCTGGTCGGCGCGCTCATCGGCGGTTGCGGTCACCACCTTCATGATCGCGCCGCGACCGCCGGACACTACTTCCTGCACCGTACGTTTGCCGAACTCGCTGCGCAGGCTGTCGTTGATCATCTGATAGATGAGCAGGCCAGCACGCGCCGGATCACCACCTGAAGACTTGTAGAACTTGACCACGTCCTTGATGCGCCAGCGCGCAAAAGAATCGACGATGACGTCTTTCTTTTCGCCGGTCAGGAAACGCTGCGGCTCAGCGTCGAGGGTCTGCAGACGCTTGTCAAAGGTCTTCACTTCCTGGTAAATCGGCACCTTGAAGTGCAGGCCCGGCACGTAGTCGGCGCGTTTGATTTTGCCGAGCTGGGTCAGGATTGCGAACTCGTATTCATATACGCGGAAGCTGCATAACAGCACCAGCGACGCAAGCAGCGCCGCCGCCAGAGCGATACGCGCGGCCATCAGCGCACCACCCGGGTACGACCGACCCGACGGTCACGCTGGCTGTCTTCCAGCGCCGGCGCGTAGGGTTGTGGTTCAGGCGCCGCTTCAGTGCTCTCGGCGCCCGAGCCGGCGCTGCTGTTGCCCATCATTCTGTCGAGCGGCAGGTAAGTCACGTTGTTGCCACCCTTGCTGTCCATCAGCACCTTGCTGGAGCTGCTCAGCACTTCCTCCATGGCATCGAGATAGAGTCGATTGCGGGTCACAGCGGGCGCCTTGTCATACTCGGTCAGGATTTGTGAAAAGCGTTTGGTTTCACCCTCGGCCTGGGCGATGACACGTTCTTTATATGCTTCGGCGTCGAGGCGGATACGCGCGCCTTCGCCGGCTGCACGCTCAACCACCTCATTGCGATAAGCCTCACCTTCGTTGACTTTGCGTTCCTTGTCTTCGCGTGCCTTGATGGCGTCGTCAAACGAGGCCTTCACTTCTTCCGGTGGTTTGGCCGGCTGCATGTTGACGCTGGTGACGATCACTCCGGATTTGTAGGTATCGAGGGTTTGCTGGATCAGTGCCTGCGCCTGGGTGGCAATCTCGGCGCGCCCTTCGGTGATGACAAAATCGAGGGTGCGCTGGCCGATGACGTCGCGAATCACCGATTCGGTCACGCGGTGCACCGACACGTCCGGATCGGCAATGCGGAACAGATACTCCTCGACATCCTTGATGCGGAACTGCACCGCCACTTCGACATCGACGATGTTCTCGTCGCCTGTCAGCATGGACGAATCGGCGGTCAGCGTTTCAATACGCTCGACATTGATCTTGCGCACTTCCTCGATCGGGCGCGGAAAGCGCACGTGCGGGCCAGGCTGCAAGACCGAGACATATTTGCCGAAGCGCATCACCACGCCGCGCTCGGCAGGTTCGATGCGATAGACCACCTCCCAGGCCAGCAGACACACGGCGACGATGCCGATCACGCCCCATACGAAAGCATTGTCGGGCGAAGATGGGGAGCGTTGCTTGCCGCCGAACAGGCCGGACAGCTTCTCCTTCATCTTGCGCACGACCTCGTCGAGATCGGGTGGGCCCTGGTCGTTACGTCGACCGCCCCACGGATCGCGCTCATTGCCGTCCGGATCGTTCCAGGCCATTGATTTTCCGTCTGTGAGTGCTGGGTGAGTGTGAGGGGCGGATTGTACGGGGGGGTTCACCCTTGTTCAATCTGAATACCCGCGAGGGCCGCCTCGTCGAGTTCCTCGCTGAGCCGTTCCAGGTCAAGTTCGGCCAGCGAGCCGTGCGCGTCGAGTTCGAGAACATGGTCGGCCACTTCCGGCAAACGCAACAACTGCTGCCAGCGTGCCTCGGACAGAGTCACCTCCAGCAGCCAGCCGCCGTGCGGCAATTCGACCTCGTCCACCACCGCGCCCATACCGAAAAGCTGCGCACGTATGCGGCCGGCAGCCGGCGCGACATTCAACCAGCGCCGCGCCTTGTGCTGATTGAGGTGCTCGGAGATCGCGGCCAGCAGCAGGTCGGTGCCGGCGCCGGTGTGCGCCGACAACCACACCCGAGTGACCTGGCCCTCGCCGTCGCGTTCAACCTGCGGCACGTGATCGGCCATACGGTCTATCTTGTTATAGACCTCGATGACCGGCACCTTGGCCGCTCCAATCCGGTCCAGCACCGTCACCACGTCGGCGATACGCGCCTCGCGATCGTCGGCGCTGGCGTCGATGACGTGCAGCAACAGACGCGCGTCGCGCGTCTCATCAAGGGTCGCCTGGAAGGCCGCGATGAGTTCCGGCGGCAGACGACGAATGAAGCCGACGGTATCGCTCAGGATGATGGGGTGCTCACCGGCGACGGTCAGGGTACGCAAAGTAGTGTCGAGGGTCGCGAACAACTGGTCAGCAGCGTAGACATCGGTGCCGGTCAGATAATTGAACAGCGTCGACTTGCCGGCATTGGTGTAGCCGACGATAGACACCGTCGAGAGCTGCGCACGGCGCCGCGAGCGGGCGCTCTGCTTACGCTGCGCCTTGACCCGCTCAAGCCGTTCGTTGATCTGTTTGATGCGCGCACCGAGCAGGCGTCGATCGGTTTCAAGCTGGGTTTCGCCCGGGCCACGCAGGCCGATACCGCCCTTCTGACGTTCCAGATGGGTCCAGCCGCGCACCAGACGCGTCGACATGTGGCGCAATTGCGCGAGTTCGACCTGCAGCTTGCCCTCAAACGAACGGGCACGCTGCGCAAAGATGTCAAGAATGAGACGGGTACGATCAATCACGCGACATTCCAGCGCGCGCTCGAGATTTCGTTCCTGAGCGGGCGACAGGTCGTGATTAAAAATCACCACATCGGCTTCAAATGCACGGCAGGCAGCAGC
>CAMCBY010000206.1 GCA_945873015.1 Klebsiella pneumoniae | reverse complement strand
CACCAGACTTGGGCCGCCGTTGTTGCTCCAGTAGTCGTTATCGTAGTACTCGCGCCATTCGATGATCTTGCCGTTCTCGGTCAACTCGAACATGCCGCAGACCTTCAACTCCATCTGCCACACGCCACTGCCGTTCCAGTCCCACTGGTCGACGCGCTCAGTGATGACCTTGTTTTCGTGGCCGAAACAATTGACCAGCTTGAACTCGACCTTCTTGGCCGGCGCAAATATCGAGGCAATCATCTTGCGCACGTTCTCTTTGCCGCGGATCGCTTCCAGCGGCTGGTTGAGATAACACATGTCCTCGGTGCATTGAGCCATACAGGCGTCGACGTCAAGATCGTCCCAGCCTTTCAAAAAGGCACGTACCACACCGACGTTGCGCGCAATCTTCTGTTCTTTCGTCATGATGTCCATAGTCTCCATCTCACGCTGCATCAGTCGAGGTGCAGCGTCGGGCCGCCGTTCTCGAACCACATGCGGTTGTCAAAATAATCGCGCCAGCCGCAAATCTTGCCTTCGTCATTGAGATCGAACATGCCGATACAAGGCAGTTTCAAACCCCAACCCTTGCCATCGAAGTCCCAGCAATCGAGACGCTCGGTGACGACGGTATTGCCACGGCCGAAACAATTGCGCAGTTCCCAATGGCAGGCACGGGTCAGCTTCATGATGCCGGCCACTATCTTGCGCACATCATGCTGACCGACGACCGGCGCCAGCGGCTGATTGATGTAGACGATGTCGTCCGACAGACAAGCCATCGCGACATCGGGGTCGAGCGCCTCCCAGGCATCGACGAACATGCGCACCTTAAAATAATTGCGCGCGTTTTTTTCTTCTTCCGTCATGGGTTCTCCCCTCTTGTGCTGTGATGAAGGCCTGTCTGCTGCGTGGTCAGGCCGGCGTGATGTCGTAACCAATCTTGGGAAAATGCACCACCACCTCGCCCACTTGCGGGTCGTGGCGGCGTATCGAAACCGTTTGTATGGTGGTCGCCACCAGTTCGCCCGTGACCGGCACTTCGGCGTAATCGCTTGGTGCCACGGTCACCTGCGTGCCGGCGGAGATATTGAGCGGGTCGCGCGGGTCGACCCCGGGGCCTTGCGCCGGCTGACAATCGCGCGCCAGCGCCAGTGCATCGGCGGGCGCCATCTCGCTGCGGGTGCCATGGCCGATGGCGGCGAGGCGCGCTTCCCAGGCGGCAATCTCAGGATAGGGGTCGTAGGCCCACTTCGCCTCCTCGGGCGCGAAGCGACGCAGGAACCACGGGTCCCACATCGCGTGTAAATCGACCAGGCCGGGCGCGTCACCGGTCATGAACCTGCGCCCATCGGCCAGTTGCATGGTCAGAAATTCGGTATGGGCACGCAGGCGCGTGCGATAACCCGGCAAGGCGGGTTTCAGCTGGTCGGTATCGAACTGCGTCATCCACATTTTTTTGCGGTCTTCGTAAAAATGCCGCGGCAGGCTGACATCGCCGGCAAAGGGATCGTCGGCCCCCATATAAATCGCGACTGAGGTCACCACGTAGGGCCCGTGCGCCCAACTGCCGAGCGCGTAGGCGAGGCCGGGGTTGCCATCGGGGAACACGCTCGGCTGGGGATGGCGTTTCTCAAGCTCCGCGATGATGAGCTGGGTATCGCAGTAGATGTCCGCGCCTATCTGCATGACCGGTGTGCGCCGATAACCACCGGTCAGCGGCAGCAAGTCAGGTTTGGGCATGGCCGAGGGCTGGATGACCGAGCGCCAGGCGAGATTCTTGATGCCGAACACCAGGCGCACCTTCTCAGCGAACGGTGCCTCGTCGTAATGGTGCAGGATGAATTGACTCATGCTTGACCTCCACGGCGGATTGCCGTGCTCCCCTTGCCAACAGGCCGTTGACCGCGCGCGCGGCGCTGGCGCTGGCGCTGGCAGGTCACGGTGGTATGCCCGCTTCGCAGCGTGGTGCCGCGGGTCTTGGATGGAACATCCATAGAGATGCCATTGTGCCGGCCACCATAGAGTGCGAAGCGCGATGCGGAAAGAGACGCTACTGACAATGTCTGTTATTTTGGTGACATGACGGCCGCCGGCGCCGTGGATTTATCCATGCATACAAGCGCGATCGAAGACCTCTTGATGCCGGCGACCTATGGCCGTCATCTGGCGCGCCTGTTTCCGGTCGACGAATTATTGGCCGGCACCGGTCTCAGCGCCGAGCACTTTGCCGAGCGCGACCGCCGCATCACCGTGCGCCAGGCGCTGCAGTACATCGGCAATACCTTGAGCCTTGCCGAGGAGCCGGACTGGTACATGGCGTGGGCCGGTACCATGGCCGATCACTTCCACGGCCCGGTCAGCTTCGCGCTCATGAGTTCACCCACACTGGGGGACGGGCTCGACGCCTTTGTGCGTTATTTCCCGGCGCGTATTCCCTATATGCACATGCAGGGACGGCGCGATGGTGACGATTTTTTCGCCGAACTGTGTCCGCTCATCGAACTCGGCGCGGCGCGGCCGCTGCTGGTGGAAACGCCGCTGATTGTGCTGCAGCAGTATCTGAGTACGGTCTACGCCGTCGATTTCGGCGCGGCGCGTATCGAGCTCGATTACCCGGCACCGGTCTATGCCGAACGTTATGCACAGTACTTCAAGGGCCCGATCCGCTTCGGCGCCGCGCGCAATGCGCTGGTGATGCCGCTGGCCTGGCGCGAGCTGCGCAATCTCGATTACCACGAATCGACCTGGACCCATGCGCAACGCCAATGTGAAACACTGGCGTCGTCACCGGAACGTAACACCCTCGGCGAAGTGCGCAACCTCCTGTGCCGTGCATTCGAATGTCAGGACCGCCGCCGCGCCTTGCCGACCTTGAACGAGGTGGCCGATGCCCTGCACCTCGCGCCGCGCACCTTGATCCGACGCCTGCGCCGCCTCGGCACCACCTATCAGGCCATCATGGATGAGTTCCTGCGCACCCGCGCCGCCGAACTGCTGAGCAACGATCGCATCAAGATTAAAGAAGTCGCGGCCGCTCTCGGCTTTCAGAATCCCGCCAACTTCGGCAAGGCATTCAAACGCTGGTTTGGTATCTCGCCGGGAGGCTACCGCGCACGACACCATCTCGACCCGCCGGCGTAAAGTCCAGCCGCGGTGAGTCGCTACCGGTGTACGGGTGCCGCAAGCCAGCCAGAGCAGCTCTGTGCGCCCGGTATCCGGCACACGCGTCGACCAACTGCGCACAATGTGCTCATCGTCACGCGCAGTGACCGAACACTTCTTATACTGCGCACTCGAATCATGCACAGCGTCTATAACCGGCAGGGAGCCACGGACAAGCACCTGACCAAACCATGCTGAAGAATTTTTTGCTCGCACTCATGCTGGTCACCGTCACCGCGAGTGTCGCGGCCGATCCTCCCGACCACGCACCCGCCCACGGCCATCGCAACAAACACGACAAACATGACAAACACCATGAGCGCGACGACGACGATGACCGAGGCCGTCGCGAATACCGCCAGCCCGTCCAACCCGTGGTGGTAGAGCAGCGTTACGGGGTCTTGAACGGTCATTGCAATCGCCAGGCGCTGGGCACGGTGCTGGGTGGCGTGGCGGGTGGCGTGGTCGGCAACCAGGTCAGCCAGGGCGACCCCGCGGCGACCGCCATCGGCACGGTGCTGGGCGCCCTGCTCGGCAACGCCGTCGCGCAGTCTTTCGATCAAACCGACCGCGGCTGCAGTCAGCAGGTACTGCAATACGCGCAGAACGGCCGCCCGGTGCAATGGGTCAATGGCCCGACGACTTATGTGATGACGCCCGCCGCGATTTTTCGTGAGGGTGACAGACACTGCCGCAACTTCGTGATGCAGGTCAGCAGCGGCGGCCGGCAATGGCAGGAAAAGCGCCGCGCCTGTCGCGGCCCCGGCGATAGCTGGTATGTCGACAATTGATGGTGTGCGAGTAAAGGAGAGCGTGATGAAAATACGATTCTTAGGACAATGCGTCCTGATGGCCAGTCTCGCCGCTGCGGCGGGCTGCGGCACCACCACCCAGGACCGCGGCCTGAGCGGTGCCGGCATCGGCGCCACCGCCGGTGCCATCATCGGTGCCGTGACCGGCTTGAGTGTGGTCGAAGGTGTTGTGCTCGGCGCAGTGGGCGGCGGCCTGACCGGCGCACTGACCAAACCCTCGCAGGTCAATATGGGCGACCCGGCGTGGAAACAATCCTCGACCACACAGGCCGCGCCAGCCACCCAGGCTACCCAGGCGGCACCCCAAACCGGCGCCGCCCAGCCCAATCTCAATCAGGCGGTCTCCAACCTGCAGTCGCAACTCGCGTCGCGCGGCTACGATCCCGGCCCCATCGACGGCGTGATGGGCGAACGCACTCGTGCCGCGATCCGCGCCTATCAGCGCGACCGCCAGATGCCGATAGACGGCCAGGTCAGCCAGGCGCTGGTGGCGAGTCTGGCGGCCAACTAACCGTGCCGTCGTAGGTGCGAAAGCATTCGCACATTCAATTCGGTCACGCACCGCCCTGGCGTGCCGTTGAATGGGCGAATGAATTCGCACCTGCAAACAGATCGCGCCCTCTCTCCCCCGCCCCCCACATCGCGTTAAACTCCCGCCAGACCTGCGGCCACGGCCGCGCTTCCGATTGATTTCAACGAACGCTGCCGGCATCTGCCGCTGCTGATAAGGCCAAAGCACCCATGAAAAAAGTCTATCCAGACGCCAAGACCGCCCTTGCGGGCCTGTTGCACGATGACATGACCATCGCCGCCGGCGGTTTTGGTTTGTGTGGCATTCCGGAGAATCTGATCGGCGCGCTGGTCGAGAGCGGTGCGAAGAGTCTCACCATCGTTGGCAACAATGCCGGCGTCGATGATTTCGGCATGGGCTTGCTGCTGCGTACCAAGCAGGTCAAGAAAGTCATCGCCTCCTATGTCGGCGAAAACAAGGAATTCGAGCGTCAGGTGCTGGCGGGCGAACTGGAACTGCAATTGACGCCGCAGGGCACCCTCGCCGAACGTCTGCGCGCTGGCGGCGCCGGTATTCCCGGTTTCTATACCCGCACTGCAGCCGGCACCAAACTCGCCGAAGGCAAGGAGACCAAGGTCTTCAAGGGTGTTGAATACGTGCTCGAAGAAGGCATCACCGCCGATGTCGCCATCGTCAAGGCATGGAAGGGTGACAAGGCCGGCAACCTCATCTATCGCAAGACCGCGCGCAACTTCAATCCGATGATCGCGACCTGCGGCAAGACCTGCATCGCCGAAGTCGAGGAACTGGTGGAAGTGGGTGAACTCGAGCCCGACCAGATCCATACCCCCGGCATCTATGTCGATCGCATCATTCAGGGTGTGAATTACGAGAAGCGCATCGAGTTCCGCACGGTCGCCGGCGCTGGTGCCAAGAAAGACACGCCCGAGCGCCTGATGATGGCCAAACGCGCCGCGCAGGAACTGGAAGACGGCTACTACGTGAACTTAGGCATCGGCATCCCGACCCTGGTCGCGAACTACATTCCCGAAGGCATGACCGTCACCCTGCAGTCCGAGAACGGCCTGCTCGGCATTGGCCCGTTTCCGCAAGAAGCGGATGTGGATGCGGACCTGGTCAATGCCGGCAAACAGACCATCACCGCCATCCCCGGCGCGAGTATTTTCTCGAGTGCCGATTCGTTCGCGATGATTCGCGGCGGTCATATCAATCTGTCTATCCTCGGTGGTCTCGAAGTTGCGCAGAACGGCGATCTCGCCAACTTCATGGTGCCGGGCAAGATGGTCAAGGGTCCGGGCGGCGCGATGGATCTGGTGTCCGGCGTGAAGAAGGTCATCGTGCTCATGGAACACACCGCCAAAGACGGCAGTTCCAAGGTGCTGAAAGAATGCTCCCTGCCCGTCACCGGCCTGGGCGTGGTCAGCATGATCATTACCGAGCTGTGTGTGTTTGAAGTGCTGCCTGGCGGCCGAGGCCTCGCACTCAAGGAACTGTTCCCGGGTGTGACGATAGAGGATGTTCGCGCCAAGACCGCCGCCGATTTCGTCGATCAGCGCGCCGGTTAATGTGAAAATGAATTCGCACCTGCAATCGGGGCGCCGTGCCCTGCAGGTGCGAATTTATTCGCACATTCAAACCAAAACGAAAGCTCTCAAAACACCTTTTAGTGTGCGAATAAATTCGCACCTACAAGGCGCGGTATCTCGGTAAGGTGATGCTCGCCAGCGCGCCGAACAACATCAAACCGGTCACCATCGCGAGCGTCGCCTGATAATTGCCATATTGGTCGAACAGACGTCCGGCCATCACCGGCCCCAATGAACTCGACAACCAGAAAGCCGCATAGACCGTCGCGTAGATAAACCCGTAGTGGCGTAATCCGAAATAACGCGAAGTCAGAAACGCCAGCAGATCGACTTCCGCGCCCAAGGCAAAACCAATCAGAAACGCCGCTTGTGGTGCCTGCTGCGCGCCGCCTTGCATGAGTAAGGCGCAACCTCCCGCGGTGACGATAAAAATTGCAGCGGCGACATAGGGCGCGAACATGCGGTCTACCAGCCAGCCGATGCCGATGCGCCCGACGACCACCCCGATACCGATCAAGGATGCAATCTGCGCGGCATGACGCTGCGTGAGTCCGGCGTCGCGCAGCATCGGCACCATGTGTACGACCAGCGCCGAACAGGCCACCGCCGTGGCGGCAAAACCCAGCGCCAAGGTCCAGAAGGTACGCGTGCGCAACGCCTCGCGGCGGCCCATGCCGGGCACCTCGGCACCGACATCGAGGTGAGTCTGCCCAGCACGCGGCTTGAGCCAGAAATACACCAGCGGCCAGGGCGTAACCGCCAGTATGGCGAGCGTCACAAAACCCATACGCCAACCGTATGCGCCAATCACGCTCTGCATGAGCAAGGGCAACAGGATGGCCGCCGAGCCTGGCCCCGCCAGCGTGATACCCAGCGCCATGCCACGCGCCGCGTGAAAACTCCCCGCCACTGCACGCGTATACAGAATCGAGGAGGTGCCGATGCCGGCCACGTTGAGCGCAAAGAACAACCCGTAAAACAAAGCGCGCGAGCCATCAAAACGCGACACCACCAGCAGCATCGCGACAAAACACGGTACTGCCACCAGCGCGACTCGCCGCGCCCCGAGTTTGTCGATGAGCCAGCCCAGCACCGGCGCCGCCAGCACCAGGCCGACACTGCCATAAAAGAGCGTGGTGGATACTTCGCCGCGCGACCAGCCGAAGGCCTGCTGCAAGGGCGCGACGAACAGGCCGAAGCTGTAATAGATGAG
>CAMCBY010000205.1 GCA_945873015.1 Klebsiella pneumoniae | reverse complement strand
CTGCGCCACCTGCCACGGTTTGTGTTTTTCACGGGCAAGGGCGGCGTGGGCAAGACCTCGATCGCCTGTGCCACCGCGATTCATCTCGCCGACGCCGGCCAGCGCGTGTTGCTGGTCAGCACCGATCCGGCATCGAATGTCGCGCAGGTGTTCGGTGTCGCCATCGGCAATCACATCACGCCGATAAGCACGGTACCGCGTCTGGCAGCGCTCGAAATCGATCCGCAGGCGGCCGCCGAGGCCTATCGCGAACGTATTGTCGCGCCGGTGCGTGGGCTGTTGCCTGCAACGGTTGTCAGTGCGATTGAAGAACAACTGTCGGGCGCCTGCACCACCGAAATTGCGGCCTTTGACGAATTCACTGCGTTGTTGACCGACCATACGCTGACGGCCGATTACGACCATGTGGTATTCGACACCGCGCCCACCGGCCACACCATCCGCCTGTTGCAACTGCCGGGCGCGTGGAGTGGTTTCCTCGAAGCGGGCAAGGGCGATGCGTCCTGTCTCGGCCCGCTCGCCGGCCTCGAAAAACACAAACAACAATACAAAGCCGCCGTGGCTGCGCTCGCCGACCCGGCACTGACGCGCCTGGTGCTGGTGGCACGTGCGCAACTCGGCGCCTTGCGCGAACTGGCACGCACCCATGTTGAACTGGCGGCGGTCGGGCTGAGTGAACAATACCTCGTAATCAACGGCCTCATGCCGGCCGTAGAAGCGCCGCTCGACCCACTCGCGGCCGCCATTTACGCCCGCGAACAGGCGGCCATGACCGCATTGCCGGCGACCCTGTGTGCCTTGCCTTGCGACCTGCTGTCGCTCAAGCCCTTCGATCTGGTGGGACTCGCACCGTTGCGTGCCTTATTCGACAGCGCAACCGAGGCAAACAATCTGCTGCACACCGCACCGGCCGCCGGGCTCAACGCGCCGACCCTGTCCGCGCTGGTTGATGACATTGCGCGTGATGGCCGTGGCCTGGTGATGCTGATGGGTAAAGGCGGTGTCGGCAAAACCACCCTGGCCGCCACCATCGCCGTTGAACTCGCGCGCCGTGGCCTGCCGGTGCATTTATCGACTTCCGATCCGGCGGCGCATCTCTACGACACCGTGGCCGGCGCCTTGCCGAATCTCGAGGTGAGTCGCATTGACCCAGCGTTTGAAACCGCGCGTTATCGCGAGCAGGTGCTGGCAACCAAGGGTGCGCAACTCGACGCTGCCGGTCGCGCCATGCTCGAAGAAGATCTGCGTTCGCCCTGTACGGAAGAGATTGCGGTGTTCCAGGCCTTCTCAAAGGTGATTGCCGAAGCCGGCACACGTTTTGTAGTGATGGATACCGCACCTACCGGCCACACCTTGTTGTTGCTTGATGCGACCGGTGCCTATCACCGTGAAGTGACGCGCCAGGCGAGTGCCAGTGACGGGACGCTGACCACACCGATGACCCAGTTGCGCGACCCGACGCGCACCAAGGTGCTGTTGGTCACCCTTGCCGAGCAGACCCCGGTCCTGGAAGCGGCTCATCTGCAGAGCGACCTGCGTCGCGCCGGCATCGAACCGTGGGCCTGGATCATCAACAACAGCGTCGCCGCCAGCCACCCTGTGTCGCCCTTGTTGCTACGCCGCGCACGCAATGAACTGCGCGAGATAACCGAGGTGGCGAGTCACTACGCACCGCGTTACGCGGTGGTGCCGGTGCTGCACGATGAACCGATAGGCGCCGCACGTTTGCGCCAACTGGCCGAGGTTGCCTGAACTCACCTCGCAGTCATAGCCTTCAAGGAGTCTGCCCATGTCTTCCAATCTCGCTCTTTCACTGCGCCCCGCCACACCTGCCGATTGGCCGGCGATCGAAACCCTGCTGCGTGACAATCACCTGCCGACTGCCGGTGCGCGCGATCATCTGCACACTTTCCTGGTAGCGGTGGTTGCTGTTGAGGTTGTGGCAGTGGCGGGGGCCGAGATCTATGGCGATGTCGCTCTGCTGCGTTCGGTCGCGGTCAAACCGGCCTTGCAGCGGCACGGCATCGGTCGGCGTGTGCTTGAACAACTGTTGTTGGAGGCTGCGCGGCGCGATATCGCGAATCTCTATCTGCTGACCGAAACCGCGGTCGATTATTTCACCCGCTTTGGTTTCGTCGCCGTCAGCCGCGCACAGGCGCCGCGCGCGCTGAATGCTTCGGCCGAATTGCAGGGCGCCTGCCCGGACACGGCGCAACTCATGTTGCTGACGTTGCGTGAAACGCGTGCGGTGGAAAACGATTTGCCGGTGGCAGTGATCGGTGCCGGGCCGGTCGGTCTCGCCGCCGTCGCGCGCCTGCTCGAGCGCGGCATGACGCCGCTGTTGTTCGAAGCCGGTGCGCGTGTCGGCGCCAATCTTCTCGACTATGGCCATGTGCCACTGTTCTCGCCGTGGCGTTACAACATCGACGCAACCATGGCGGCGATGCTGACGGCGAACGGTTGGCAGGCACCGCCCGCCGATCTGCTGCCACCAGCGGGTGAAGTGGTGACGCGTGTGCTCGAGCCGTTTGCCTCGCTGCCGGCAGTGGCAACACATCTGCACTTGAATACACGCGTGCTGGCCATCACGCGCGAAGGTTTCGACAAGGTCAAGACTGTCGGGCGCGAAGCCGCGCCCTTCGTATTGCGTGTGCAGCACGATGGCGTGGTGAGCGAACATCGTGTCCGCGCCGTGATCGATGCGAGCGGCACCTGGAACACACCCAATCCACTCGGCGCCGGCGGCTTGCCGGCGTTGGGTGAAAACGACAACAGCGACGCCATCTTCTACGGTATCCCCGACATTCTCGGCCAGGCGCAACCACGTTACGCCGGCAAACATACGCTGGTAGTCGGTGCGGGCCATTCGGCAGCCAACAGCCTGCTGGCGCTGGCCGCGTTGGCGCGCAGCGCGCCCAATACGCGTCTTACCTGGGCGGTGCGCAGCGAGTCACTGGCGCGGGTTTTTGGTGGCGGGGCGGCCGATGGTTTGCCGGCCCGTGGTGAACTTGGTGCCGCGCTGAAAACGCTGCGTGATACCGCGCAACTCGAGTTCGTCAGTGGCTTGCGTATCACCGCCGTCACGCGCGAGGCCGACTGTTTACGGGTCACCGGCATCGATGCGGACAATACGCCCATGCAACTCGACGGTATCGACCAAATCATCTGTGCGACCGGTCAGCGTCCGGCGCTTGGCATGACCAGCGAACTGCGTCTGGCTTTGGATAGCGCCTTGGAATCAACCGCCGCGCTCGGCGAATTGATCGATCCGAATCTGCACAGTTGCGGCAGCGTGCGTCCCCACGGTCACCGTGAGCTGGGACATCCCGAGCGCAATTTTTATACCGTGGGTGTGAAGAGCTACGGGCGCGCGCCGACCTTTCTCATGATGACCGGCTATGAACAAGTACGCTCGGTGGTGGCAGCGCTGGCGGGTGATCTCGCGGCCGCCGATCGGGTGGAGCTCGACTTACCGGAAACCGGTGTGTGCAGCGTGGCGGTGACCGAAACGGTCGATGTCGCCAGCAGTTGTTGTGCACCAAAAGCAGTGCCCGCACCGGCGCCGAGCGGCTGTTGCGCGCCGGCCGCGCCGCGCGTGGAAGTGGTCGCCAGCAGCGCGACTGCGCGCTGCTGTGGTTGAAAATATTTTTGCGCCGCACCCTGTATCCCTGGCAGACGCTTAACGTCTAAACAATACACAAGGCGAGATTCGATACCCGAGTTCGCCACGACTGACAATCAGACACAAAGGACATCACCATGACGACCTTGAGCTTTCGCGATCGTGAACTTGTCGCCCTCGGAGCGGCGCTCGCTTCCAACTGTGTGCCATGCATCGAGTATCACGTGCCCGAGGCGCGTAAGGCCGGCTTGAGCGACGCTGAAATCGCTGCGGCCATTGCACTCGCCGACAAGATTCGCCAGGTGCCGGCGAATAAGGTGCTGGCGTCGGCAACCGCAAGCTTGGCTACTGCGACGGCCGACAGTGCTGCCACCGGTAGCGCCTGCTGCGCGCCGGACAAAGTGCAGGAAGTCGCGCAGGCCAGTGGCTGCTGTGCACCGGCGGTGGCCGAGCAGACTGCCAAGTCCTGTTGCTGAGCTTCAGGTTTTGCGGGGGTGTCCGCTCGCGGGCACCCCCGCCAACAATTCAAGGCCGACCTCCATGCATCTCGCCCATCCCACGCCGTCCTTCGAGCAAGTTGCGCGCGACCTGTCGACACCGCTGTTACGTTATCTGACCCGTCAGGTGGGCGATGCCTCGGTGGCGGAAGATTTGCGCCAGGAGACCTTGCTGAAAATTGAACGCGGCCTGCCGGGTTTTGCCGGGCGCGCCAGCATCAAGACCTGGGCGTTCTCGATCGCGAGCCACGTCGCCATCGATTATCTGCGTCAGCCGAGTCAGCGTCTCAAGATGGTAGCCATCGACGAGGCGGCCGACATCGCCGCCGACAACGGCTCGATGGATGACGGTTGTGTTGTCGATGAAATGAACAGTTGTGTGCGTGCGGTCATCGACAGTCTGCCGCCTGACTATCGCACCGCACTGATCCTGCATGATCTTGAAGGCATGACTGCGGCGCAGACCGCCGAAGTCAGTCAATGCTCACTGGCCACCGCCAAAATTCGTATTCATCGCGCGCGTGCACGCCTGAAAGCGGCGTTGGCCAAGCAGTGCGATTTTTATCACGACAGCGACAGCGACAGCGTGCTGCGTTGTACGCGTACGTGAGCCCGCTGGCCGTTTATCACCCGTCTGTTTAAGTCGCGAGCGCGCGCAAGACCTCGATACCGACCGGCGCCTCAGTCTGCCACGGCAGCAGGAACAGACGGCGCGCAAGGCAGTTTTTTACCCGTTCGACCTGGCTTGTTTCGCCGACCATACGCGCGCGCAGCAGCGGGTCGCGGGTGCCTGAGCCCAACAGGGCGCGATTGATCACCCACGCATAGGGTTCAATCTCGGCGCGGCGCAGGTCTTGCTGCAAAGCGGCGGCTTCCGAGACCGGCGTAATCTCCGCCAGACTGACCAGAATTATCTTCGAGTAGTTGCTGTCTTTCAGACGCATGAGTGGCGTCACCAGCCGTGGACCTGCTGCTGTGCCCTGGCTGTGCATCATTTGGCGATGGTAGGCACCGGTCGCGTCGAGCAGCAGCAGCGTGTGGCCCGTCGGCGCGGTGTCGAGCACCACAAAGGCGCTGCGTGCGGAGGCGACGATGTGTGCGAAGGCGTGGAATACCGCCACCTCTTCAGTGCACGGCGAACGTAGATCTTCTTCGAGCAGCGCGCGTTCGGCCGCGTCGAGATGCGCGCCACGCGTCTCCAGCATTTTTGCGATGTATTTTTGGGTCTCTGCATGCGGGTCGATACGCGTCACGGTCAGCCCGGACAGGTCGCCGGCCAGCGCGTCACTGAGATGCGCAGCCGGATCGGTGGTGCTGAGATGCACTGCATGTCCGCGTGCAACAAGACCGACCGCCACGGCCGCCGCGATGGTCGTCTTTCCGACGCCCCCTTTGCCCATCACCATGATGAGGCCGTGTCCGGCGCTGGCGAGTTCATCGACAAGACGGCCAAGCTCCGGCGGCAACGCCGTCGTGGGCGTGGCCTCAACCGGTGGCGCGACTTCTTCCGCAGTGCACGCCATGAGCACACGGCGCAAAGCTTCCAGGCCGACCATGTCGAAGGCGCGTAGCGGAATGTTGTCCCGCGGCAGTTCGCGCAAGGCAGGTGGCATCGCGGCCAGGGCTGCCGCGCCCAGCGCCGCGAAACCTTGCGCGACCGCATCGTTGTTATCGCCGGCGACGAACACGCCGTTGATGACGAGGCGTTGATTGGCGAGGCCGAGCGCGCGCAGTTCCTCACTGGTGCGTGCGGCTTCGCGAATCGCGCTGCGCTCAGGGCGCGTCACCAGCACAATGGTGGTGTGCGTAGTATCGCCGAGCGCCGCGAGTGCCGCGCGGAAGCGGTCTTCCTGCATCTTGAGGCCGGAATGCGGGCCGAGGCAGGAAGCACCACGATCATTGGCGGCGAGAAAACCGGTCCACGCTTTCGGCAGACTCAACAGCCGCAGCGTGTGACCGGTGGGCGCGGTGTCGAACACCACATGATCATAATCATCTGTGGCCGAGGTCAGCAGCGCGACAAATTCATCGAACGCGGCAATCTCGGTGGTGCAGGCACCGGATAACTGTTCCAGCACTTCGCTGCGCTGCTCAGTGCTGGCAGCCTGCGGCATCTGTGCGAGTACGCGTTGGCGATAGGCGTCGGCGGCCTGCTCAGGATCGATGTTGAGCGCCGACAGATTCGGCACACCGCAGACCGGCACGGCGGTGCCAGCGAGTGGCGTGCCAAGCATCTCGTCGAGGTTGGAAGCCGGATCGGTGCTGACTAACAGCACACGGTTGCCACAGTCAGCGAGTGCAACCGCGACCGCACAGGCCAGCGTGGTTTTCCCTACGCCGCCTTTGCCGGTGAAGAACAACACACGGGGTGCACTCTCCAGCAGCGCGAGTGCCGGCGTGCTCATCTCACCTGTCCACCGTCACGGTGTGAAATCCTTGAACGCCTGCTGATAGTCGCCCTGCCAGCGCGACAGGGGTGGCCGTTCGAGTGCCATGTCATAGGCCGCCCATACCATCCGTTTGGCATCGTCGGTGTTCGATACTTCGTTGTCCGGACAGATGATGTAGAAGCTGCCGCGCGCAAGCGCCGCGAGCATGTATTCGACCACTTCGGCCGGCCACCATGCGCCGTCCGGTTTATTTGTCACCCGTTGCCGGGTCAGACCGGTAAAGGTGTAGCCCGGCACCAGCAGGTGGGCACTGACTTGATGACCGGCGGTATTGCGCAGCTCGTGTTGCAAGGCTTCGGTGAGAGTTTTGACGCCCGCCTTGCTGACGTTATAGGCGGGATTGCCGGGCGGATTGGTGATGCCCTGTTTGGAGCCGGTGTTGATGATGAGGCCCGGTCGTTGCTGCGCGGTCATCGCGGCACAGAATGCCTGCACACCATAAACGATGCCCCACAGATTGACGTTCATGATGTGTTGCCATTGCGCAAGTCCCGACCACGCAGTCGTCGGCTGACTGGTGCCGGCGTTATTCATCAATACATCGACGTGTTCGAATAACTCATAGGCACGCGTCTTGAGTGTCTCGACCTGTTCGAACTGGCTGACGTCGGTGACCAGTGCCTCGATACGTCCACCGTGGTCGGCTGCGATTGCGCGCACCTCGTCGGCGGCGGTGGCGAGTTTGTCGGCGTGCAGGTCGGCAATCAGCACATGCATGCCGAA
>CAMCBY010000204.1 GCA_945873015.1 Klebsiella pneumoniae | reverse complement strand
ACTGCCACGCTGAGCTGACACGGTATGCATATCTGGGTGGACGCGGACGCCTGTCCGCGCATGATCAAGGACATCATTCTGCGCGCCGCCGAACGCCGTGCGATTGCCACCACCCTGGTCGCCAATCAGGCCATCAACGTGCCGCCCTCGCCCCATGTGCGCAGTGTGCGCGTGCCGGGTGGTTTTGATGAAGCAGACAAACACATTGAAAACTCGGTACAGCCGGGCGATCTGGTGATCACCGCTGACATTCCGTTGGCGGCCGGCGTGATTGCCAAGGGCGCCGTCGCCCTCAATCCGCGCGGCACGCTGTATACCCGCGAGAACATCGGCGAGCGTCTTGCGGTGCGCGACATGCTGGATGAATTACGCTCATCGCGGCTGGTGCGCGGTGGCCCGCCACCGCTCGATCAGAAAGACCGGCAGGCCTTTGCCAACCAGTTCGATCGCCTGCTCGCGCGCGCGGAGCAGCCATGACTTTCGCCTGGTATGACCTGGTCGGCACCCTCGGCGTGGTGCTGATCCTGGTCGCCTATTTCCTCATGCAGACCGAACGCTGGTCCGGCCAGTCCATGAGTTATTCAGTGGTCAATCTGATTGGCTCGCTCGCGATCACGGTCTCGCTGCTCTACGATTTTAATCTGTCGTCTTTCATCATCGAGATGGCGTGGATAGCGACCAGCGTCTACGGCATGGTGCGAGCGCGACGGCAACAGGCCTTACCCCACAACCACGAGAACCTCCCATGATCGTCGACCACCGCACCTATACCTTGCATCCCGGCAAACTCAAGGCTTTTCTCGAACTCTATGGCAGCAAGGGCTGGCCGCTGCAGCAGCAATATCTCGGTGACTGTGTGGGCTGGTATACCTCGATGGACATCGGCCCTTTGAACCAGGTCATCCACATGTGGCGTTTCAAAGATCTGAACGACCGCGCCGAGCGCCGTGCACGCATGCAGGCCGATGCGGCGTGGCCGGTATATGCCGAAGCCGCTGCGCCGCTGATCCAGCATCAGGAAAACAAGATTTTGAGCGCGGCGCCGTTTTATCCTGGCTGAGCACATCGCTGTGCCCTGCGGTCAGCGCGCCCCCCTGAACAGGTAGCGTTGCTGCTCCCCATGTGCCGGTCATGGCGCCGTCACGCAGTGCCCCTGTAGACTGGCACGACTCTCGGGGGAGACCGGCCATGAACGAAGCACTACACACGCGCGGCACGCACTACGCGCTCCCGCATCACGTGCCAGCCGAGCGCGTGGTCGACTTCGATATCTATGCCCCTCACGCAGCGGGCGAGGATTATTTCGAAGCGTGGCTGCGCTTTCGCCATGAAATGCCCTACCCCTTGATGTGGACACCACGCAATGGTGGTCATTGGGTCGTCAGCCGCGGCGCGAGTGTACTCACGGTGTTGTCGGACTCCGATCATTTTTCGGTCGATGCGTTTGGCGTGCCGCGCGCGGTCGGCGCGCAGCAACCTCTGGGTGCCTTGATCAAGGACCCGCCTGTGCACAGTCAGTTTCGCCAGTTTCTGAACGTCGGACTGTCGCCGCGTGTGGTGCGCGACAACGAAGCGGCAATTCGCGCGCGCGCGATTGCGCTGATAGAAAGTTTTCAACAGCGTGGCCACTGCGAAGTGGTGCGCGATTTTGCCGATGTATTGCCGCTCAGTGTCTTTCTCGACCTCGTCGGTCTGCCGCTCGCAGATCGCGAAATGCTCGCCGAGTGGACCGCCGAGACCGTACGCGGCGCCGATGTGATAGCGCGTCAGCAGGCCTTCAATGCGCTCGCCGACTATCTCACGCCGGTGCTCGCCAGCCGTCGTGGCCAGGATGGCGGCGACATGCTGAGTGCGATTGCCAATCTGGTTGTGGATGGTGAGCGCATCTCCAACGAAGAAGCGGTCGGAGCTGCCATTCACCTGTGTATGGCGGGGCTCGATACCGTCGCGTCGCTGCTGGTATTTGTGCTCGCCTATCTGGCCCGCCATCCCGAGGAACGCGCGGCACTGCTGAATGACCCCGCCCGCCTGCAGGGTGCGGCGACCGAATTCACGCGCCGCTTTCCCATCGTGGTGATGAGCCGCCGCGTGCGTCACGACATGGAATTTGAAGGCGTGAGCTTGAAGCGCGACGACATGGTCACCGCCGCCACCATGCTCTACAACCTCGACCCCGACATCTTTCCCGACCCGCTGCGTTTCGACCCCGGCCGGCGCACGGTGCAACTCGCGACTTTCGGCCACGGCATTCACCGCTGCCCGGGCGCGATCCTGGGGCGTCTGGAACTGGTCATCACCTTGCAGGAGTGGTTGCGGCGTATCCCTGACTTCGAGCTGGCGCCGGGCGCCGAACTGCATACCAACGGCGGCATTGTCGCGAGCATGCCGGCGCTGGAGCTGCGCTGGCAGGTCTGAAACGCGAGAAGCTCTGGACAGACAGGCGTCGCGATTGCCATCCTGTCGGCATATATCGCAGCCTGACCTCGGAGCTCAACCATGACCACGCGCCGACAGTTCTTCGCGCGCGTCGCAGCCCTGGGTGGTTTCGGCGCGGCTTATACCTCCATGCGTGCGCTCGGCATGACCGGCGACGCCCATCCACCCGCGCCTTTGTCGGTCGCACCCGCGCCGACTGGCACACGGGTCGTGATCCTCGGCGCGGGCATCGCGGGACTGGTCGCGGCCTGGGAACTGCGCCAGGCCGGTTATGCCGTGACCGTGCTCGAAGCACGCGAACGGGTTGGCGGCCGCAACTGGACCGTGCGCCGCGGCACGCGTGTCGAAATGACCGACGGCAGTGTGCAAACCTGCGCCTTCGCCGATGGCGAATACTTCAATGCAGGCCCCGCGCGTCTGCCCAGCCACCACCAGACCGTGCTCGGCTATTGTCGCCAGTTCGGCGTGGCGCTGGAGACCGAGGTCAACCAGAGCCGTAGCGCCTTCATGTGCTCCGAGCGCGTGTTTGGCGGTCAGCCGTTCCGCATCCGCCAGGCGATGAGCGATACCCGCGGCCATCTCACTGAACTGTTGAGCAAGGCCATCAATCGCGGCCGCCTGGACGATCAACTGACCCTTGACGATCGTGATCGTATGGTCGAGTTCCTGAAGATCTACGGCGATCTGGACAAGGACGGTGAGTATCGCGGCTCTGAGCGGGCCGGCTACCAGCAGACCCCCGGCGCATTCGATCGCAAGGGTGTGGCAGTTGCGCCCTTGTCCATGCACGAGTTACTCGATGCCGACCTGTGGATCGCCATCCTGTTCGATGAATTCGTCGACTGGCAGGCCACCATGCTGCAGCCAGTGGGCGGCATGGATCGTATTCCGCTCGCCTTTGAAACGCGCCTCGACGCCGATATCAAACGCGGCGCAGAGGTACTGGCCTTGCGCCACAGCGAGCGCGGTGTGAGCGTCACCTATAAACACCTCGCCGATGGCAGCACCGCCAGCGTCGAGGCCGACTATGTGATCTCGACCCTGCCCTTCAACATCCTCGCGAATATCGATAGCGACTTCTCGGCCGAGGTTGGCGCTGCGCTGCGGCGGGTCAAATACGATCATTCCCTGAAAGTCGCGTTTGAAGCGCCGCGCTTCTGGGAAGCGCAACAGGTGTACGGCGGCATTTCCTATGTGAAGAACGACGCGGGTCTGGTGTGGTACCCGAGCCACGGCTTTCAGTCCGACACCGGCATCGTGGTCGGCGCCTATGCCAATGGCGAAGCCGGCCAGCGCCTCGGCGACAAACCGCTGGCCGAACGTATCGCCTACGCGGCCGCCTCCATCGAACAAGTACATCCCGGTTGCTCGAAGCTGCTGCGCCACGGCATCAACGTCACCTGGCACAAAATTCCCTACAGCCTCGGGCCGTGGACGCTGGAATGGGAAGGCGACGACGGCAACTCGCCCGACGATTACCGCCTGCTCAATCAGCCCGACCAGCGCGTGTATTTTGCCACTGCCAATCTCAGCCAGATGCCGGGCTGGCAGGAAGGTGCGATGTTATCCGCGCAACGCGCGGTGGGTATGCTGAGTGCGCGTGCCGCACGCGGCGGCCAGTCTTGAATTCAACGAGAGGAGATAAGGACGATGCAACTCAATCACCTGCAAGGGTTTCGTGCTTTGGGCTTGGCGCTGGCCTGCAGCGCGCTGGCGTGTAACGCCCTCGCCGCCGATGACGTGGTACGCACACCGTTGCCCGATGGCAATCCTTTTCCGATCTCGGCGGCGGTCACCGTGCGCGGCGATCTCGATACGGTTTACGTCAGCGGCGCGCTACCGACCGTGATCGACAAGAATGCGCCCAAGGGCAGCGTGGCGTCTTTTGGCGACATGGAAGCCCAGACCGTCAGCACATTGAACAACATCAAGAGTTCACTCGCACGACTCGGCCTCGACATGAGCCATGTGGTCAAGATGACGGTGTTTATGGTTGGCGACCCGAGCAAGGAAAATAAAGTCGATTTCGCTGGCCTCATGGCCGGCTACTCGAAGTTTTTCGGCACCCCCGAACAGCCCAACAAACCGGCGCGCAGCGCCCTGCAGGTGGCGGCGCTGGTGCTACCCGGCGCACTGGTTGAAATCGAAGTCATCGCGGTCAAACCGCGCTGAGCGCACGGTTCGTTGCTGCGGCGCTGTCAGGGCGCCGTGGCGGCGGGCACACGCGCCGCGACATCACCCACCAGTTCGTACAACAGCAACGTCGCCTGCACCAGCTCGCTTACCGCAATCCGCTCGTCACGGCCGTGCACACGCTCGACTTCCTGCATCGGCAGATGCATCGGCATGAAGCCATAACAGGTGATGCCCTTGGCGCGAAAGGTATTGCAATCGGTAAAGCCACCGATGAAATTGGGCGTGACCTCGGCACCGGGCTGGTGGCGCTGAATCAGCGCGGTGATAGCGGCCATCATCGGCGTATCCAGCGCTGACGCATGCGCGGTCGATGACAGCAGCGTTTCAATCTCAATCTCCGGTTCCTGCATCACGCGTTTGATTTCATCGATCACGTGGGCGGGCTCCTGGCCCGGCAACAGCCGCAAGTCGAGCACCGCACTTGCATCGGGCGCATAGACGTTTTCTTTGTTGCTGCCACTCAGCATGGTGATGGCGAGCGTATTGCGCACCATTACCGCGTTACGCGAGTCTTTCATGAACTCGTCGCGAAACGCCGGCTCGCGCAACGCGGTGGCGAGATCACGATACGGTGCCGCTTTCGCCGCAGGCATCTTGGCGGCGCGGCCGTTGAACACCTGCTGCACCGCCGGCACCACCGTCACGGGAAACTGAAACTGCTCGAGGCGCGCCAGCGCACGCACCAGGCGATGCGTGGCGGCCTCCGGTTTGGGCATGGACGCATGCCCGGCCGGGCCGTGTGCGGTGAGCTTCAACCACAACGGCACCTTCTGCGCGAATTCGACCGCATTGAGGGTGTGACCATCTTCGAACTGCAACAGGGCGCCACCTTCGTTCAAAGCAAACTCGACGTCCTCAAGCACGTCAAAATGCTCGGCCACCATCGCCCGTGCGCCCTTGCCACCACCCTGCTCTTCGTCCGCCACCGCCAGCAGCACCACATCGCGCGAGAGCGGCACCGCCAATCGTTTGAGCATCACGAACGACAGCAACTCCATGATGCCCGGCCCTTTGTTATCGAGTGTGCCGCGGCCCCACAGATAACCGTCGCGCAATAAGCCATCGAACGGCGGCACCGACCACTCCTGCGCCGGGGCCGGCACCACATCCATGTGATGGACCAGCATGAGGGCCTTGTGACTGCCGTCGCCGCGCAGGCGTGCATACAGATTGGCGCGGCCCGGTGCGGATTCATACAAGGTGGCGGTGATGCCTTCGCGTGCGAGCAAGGCGGCAAGAAAACGCGCAGAGGCGAGCTCATTGCCCGGTGGATTGGTGGTGTCTATCTGCACGTAATGACGGAGCAGGCACACCGCTTCGGCTTCAATTTCGGCGGCTGACAAGCTCATGGCACGCGGGCAATCGCTGCTCGCTGCCGCCTCCGTCTCGCAACTGGCGCCGTGGCTCACGCCGGCCAGTAACAACGTGAGAAAGAGCGCACACGATGTACGCTTGAGCCGGCCTGGTTTGTCTACCACGATTCGTTCCTCGGTCACTGGGCCGTGCGCGGCGGCCGTCGTCAAGTCAAAGCGCGGCTCTAGCCGCGCGCTCTCATTCCACCAGCGACGATACCACCAGATCCGACAAGGTTTGGTAACGGACAAAATTGTCCGCTTCGTCCATGAGGCCGGTGGTCAGCAACAGCAGCGACAGATCCCGTGCCGGGTCTATCCAGAACAAGGTCGTGCCACGGCCGATGCAGCCAAAGGTGCGGGGCGAATTGAGAGCGCCAAACGGACCCGGCGTCGGCTGCTCGCCACGGCCCCACAGGCCAAGGCCGAGATAGGCCGGACATTCCACCCAATGCCGGCCGGCAAACAGCCATTTGAAGATCTGATTGGGCAGCGTGCCGGTGTGGTTGCGCGTCGCAAGTTCCAGCATCGCCGGCGACAGGATGCGCTGGCCATCGAGTTCACCGCCCCGGCGCAGCATCTCGGTGAAGCGCCACATGTCCGCCAGGGTCGAGAATGCGCCGCCGCCGGGCACCACCGCGTGGGGCTGCGTGGCGTAAGCACTGATACGGGCGATATGGGTGGCGGCGATATTCGCAGCCTGTTGATGCTCGGGCGATAACAGATAGGACGCTGCTTGCAGTGGACAACGCCGCGCCATGAGATCGGCCCGCGGTCCGAACGCGGTATCGCGCATGCCGAGCGGCGCGAACAACTGCTCGTGCATGAGCTCGGCAAACGTGCGTCCACTGGCGCGCTGCATGAACAGCCCCAGCACCGAATGCGCAACCAGCACCGAATAAGCCACCTGCTCGCCGGGCCGGCCACTGGCCGGCCGATCGAAAGTCCAGGCGGCATATTGCTCGAGATTGGCAATCACTTCAGGCGTCACGCCGGGGGTGTCCATCGGCAGGCCAGCGGTGTGGGTCAACACATGAAAAACATTGATGTCGTGTTTATCGACACGGCCGAATTCAGGAATAAATTCGGCTATCGGCGTGGTCAGGTGGAAGAGACCGTCTTCGATCATTTTCAGCGCGACGACCGCGGTCAGCGCCTTGCTCAGCGACATGAGATGAAACACCGCGTCCGGTTCGAGCGGCATGCCGGCATCACGATCGGCATACCCTTCGCACACATCCAGCACCCATTGGCCGTGACGCGCGACGCGTAAGGCCACACCGTTACAGCGCCCGGCGCCGATGTCCGCCTCCACGCGTCGTGTGACCCGCGCCA
>CAMCBY010000203.1 GCA_945873015.1 Klebsiella pneumoniae | reverse complement strand
CAAGGGCCCGTGTGCGCAGTGCCGCGCACCCGGGCGGAAAATATCTCTTAGTCCTTTAGATACCCAAGCTGCGAGAGCATTTCCTCGCGTGACATCTTGAGCTGCGGGGCCAGCATCACTTCAAGGCCGAGTTTGTCTTGCGGCTCGTCACAGGTGAAGCCGTCGTCGTGGGTAACGGTCGCTTCAAACATTGCGCCAGACGGCGTGCGCACATAAATCGAATCGAAGTAGCCACGATTTTTCACATCCGAGACATCGGTATAACCCATGCCTTCCAGATGCAGCTTGAGCTGATCCTGTTCGGCATGGCTGCCGACCTGAAAAGCCATGTGATGCACAGTACCTTCGCCGACCGTCCAGGTGCCGGCTTTGCGCGTCGGTTCGACTTCGAAATCGATGATGGTGCCGCTGTTGCCCTTGCCGAGCTGATAACGAATCAGATGGCGGTCGTCGGTGACGCGTTTGCCGCCCCAGCCGAGTTGCATGAATTCTTCCATCGGCTCGGCGTCGCGCATCGACACGCCGATGGAATGGGTGCCGCGAATCATGAGGTCGGCCGGCACCGGGCCAGCGCTGTGTGGCTTGCGTGTATCGTCGGCGACGCCGACCAGTGAATAATCGACACCACAGGGATGCTGGAAATCGAGATAACGTTCACCGAAACGTTCGTTGTCGGTGACCTTGAAGCCGTGCCGGATCAGGCGCTCACGCCAGAACGCCAGCGCGGTGGGCGGAATCGACAGACTCACATACTTGATTTGACCGCTGCCCTTGCGGCCCTTCACGCCGGTATGACCGACCGGGAAAGTGGTGACCAGCGAGCTTTCCTCGCCGGCGTCATTGCCGTAATACAAATGATAAATAGGCGCCTGACCATCGTAGAAAGCGGTTTTCTTGACGCTTTTCAGTCCCAGCACCTTGGTGTGGAAGTCGTAGTCCTCCTGCGCACCGCCGGTCGCTATCGTGATGTGATGATGGCGGGTGATAAAACTGCCGGGTGTCACTGACATGGGCGCTCTCCGCGAGGTGGGGGTTGGGGGTCGAACACGGACCGCCACAGGCATGACCCGAGCCGGCGCATCGGCACCGTGGCGAAACAAGGCAATACGAAGCTAGCACGCGCTTTACATGAGCGGCAAGACAACAGCGGTGCACTGGGCGCGCCACCCGCACCCCACTATCATGGACGCTTCAGTCGCGGAGCCCCCCATGCATCCGTGCCATTTCAAGAGGCTGCCCTGCAATGCGCTGTTCGGACGCGGTACCCTCGCGCGACTGCCCGCGCAGCTCGGCTCGCATTGCGAGGAAACATCACCATGATCAATCTCTACACCTGGTCCACACCGAATGGCCGCAAGGTTTCCATCCTGCTGGAAGAACTGGGCTGGCCCTACACCGTGCACAGCGTCGATATCACCAGGAACGAACAGTTCGCGGCGGATTTTTTGAAGATAAGTCCCAACAATAAAATCCCGGCCATCTTCGATGAAGAGAATGGTTTCACGCTGATGGAGTCAGGTGCCATCCTCATTTATCTCGCCGAACGGGCTGACAGATTCCTGCCGCGCGCGCCGAGCGCGCGTATGGCAACCTTGGAATGGTTGATGTGGCAGATGGGAGGCTTCGGTCCGATGCTTGGCCAGGCCCATCACTTCGTGCATTTTAATCCCGACAAATCGGCCTACGCGCGCGAACGGTATGCCACTGAAGCGCAGCGCCTGTACGGCGTGCTGGACCGCCGCCTCGCCGACCACGCTTATGTCGCGGGCGGTGACTACAACATTGCCGATATCGCCATATGGCCGTGGGTCGCCCGTTTTGAATGGCAGGCGGTGTCATTGTTTGATTTTCCCCATGTGTTGCGCTGGTATCGCGACATCGCCGCACGGCCGGCGGTGGTGCGCGGCTACTCCGTGCCGAGCGCGGCCGTCATCCCCATGCCATGAGTGCTCCCGCCGCCTATCGCGTGAGCCTCATCGCAGCCGACGGCGCACGGGTAGAATTTGACGCCGCGCCCGCGCAGTCGCTGGTCAAGGCGGCGGCGCGCGCCGGTTATCGCATCACCAGCGGCTGTTTGCAGGGCCGCTGCGCGATATGTCGCGCGCAACTGGTGAGCGGCACGGTGCTGCCACTGCGACGTGCCTCACCCAACGCGGCCAGCGCGGCGCTGAACAACGTCGATGGCCTGGTCTTGTTGTGCTCGGTGACAGCCGCCAGTGATGTCGAGGTAGCGCCGCTCAGTGCGTGGCGCGTGGCCCCAACGTAGCTGCGCGTTCCTTCGCCCATTCACACCCGGCATTTGCAATTGCACTCCCCGCATCACCACAGGCACCATGTGCCGCACCCTAAGCAGGAACCACGCCCGATGAGCACGGCAACCCGATTTGCTTCAATGGACGATTACACCAAAGGCAGTGTCGAAATCATCGGCCAGGACGCCGCGCCACGTTATCTGTTCTCGAACATGTATGAAGTGGCGAAACAATCCCACCCCTGGGAACGGGTGGTGGTGGCCAAGAATCTGGAGTTCACCGTCGAATGCGCGCGCGCCGAGGGCGACTCGCCGTGGTTCATCTGCGCGCATGACGAGACCTGCCTCGTCATGCAAGGCGAGATGGAAATTCATTTCATCGCCGTCAGTGATGCCAATGTTAAACCTGCAGCCGACAGCAGCGGCGCGATGCGCGTCGCAGGCACGCCAGCCGGTGCGAAGATGGGGCATGTCGTGCTCGAGCGGGGTCACATGGCTTTGCTGCCCGCCAACGCTGCCTATCAGATGCGCGCCAGGAGTCTTGGAGTGGTGTTGCTGCAATCGATAGAAGGCGCCGAGTCCGTGCAACGCTGGGCCGCCATCTGTCAGCATTGAACACTGCGCGCAGCAAACTCGATTGAGGGGAGTATCACCATGAGCATCGCCAGTCACGAACAACAGTCGCCAAACGCCATCATCAACACTGCCCACCACGCCACGCTCGACACGCGCTACGGATATCAGGTGTTCGCCATCGGCAGTTTCACCTTTACCCGCGACGAATATTTCGTGCGCGTAAGTTACCCCAAGGGCACCTATGTCAGTGACGCCGGATTATTCCTGCGCGCCATGATGCGTGATGTCGCATGGGGATTTTTTTATGGCTGGGTGAATTTCGACGAGGTGTTCGGCACCGTCAACCATTATGGTTCGGTGGATGTTTTTGTCGGCAGTTACAACGCCGGTTACAAGAGCGCCGGCACCGATTTTTGCGAACGTTTCGACGCCAACAAACTTTACGACTGCTTCCACGCGATGCTGTCGGACTGGACCAATGCCGGCTTTGACCCCTTCGCCGCCCCCCTCGAAACCGGCAGCCCCTATGGCTCCAAGAACGGTAACAACGATACTGCTGTCAATTTCCAGCGCGAACTCGCCGAACGTTTTGTCGGCAGCCCGGGCGATACCGAACTGCGTACCGATGCGCGCGGCTTCAGCATCAACCGCCAGTTCGCCGATGTGCCGCAGCACGAGCCGGTGGTGCACGCCGAGCCAGGTTTCGAAGGACAATTGTCCGCCTTCAATCTGTTCGCCTATCTGTCGCGCTCGCCGGTGACCTGGAATCCGTCCATCGTGTCGGTGGTTGGCCAGAGCGCCTATTGTCCGACTTCAGAAGAACACATCCTGCCGATACTGCACGGGAATGACCGGGTCGAATGGTTCATTCAACTGTCGGATGAAATCACCTGGCAGGTGGCGGACAAAAACACCGCGGCGCCACGCGCCGTCATCACCATGAAAGCCGGTGATGTCGCCGCCATGCCGGCCGATATCAGCCACCGCGGTTATTCGCCGAAACGTTCAATGCTGCTGGTATGGGAAAACATGACGCCCGGTCTCGAAGCGCGTTATGGCACGGGCGAGTTGCCGCCGACCGCGGCCGAGTTTTAAGCCAGCTTCAGCAGCCCCCGATTCTGGAACCACGCCATGCCCCATATGCCCAAAACCGTCGACATCGCCAAGCTGCCACGCCAGTTGTTCATCAACGGTGAATGGGTGGAAGGCCTGGCTGGCGCCCGCTTAAGCGTGCGCGATCCGTTCGACGACAGTGAGATTTTGACCATCGCCGAAGCGCGCGCCGAAGATGTCGACAGAGCGGTCGCGGCGGCAAGCGCAGCCTTGCCGGCGTGGGCGGCGATGAATGCGTCCGATCGCGGACGGCTGTTGTACAAACTGGTTGAGAAGATGGAAGCCTCGTTCGAGGAATTGGCGGAACTCGAAGCCATCGACACCGGCCACCCGATCAAGGACACGCGTTTTCTTGATGTGCCGCGCAGCTTGCTCAACTTCCGTTATTTCGCCGGCATGGCCGACAAACTCGACGGGCGTCAGGTGCCGGTGGAACCCGGTTTTCTGAATGTCGTGAAGCGTGTGCCGGTGGGTGTGGTCGGGCAGATAGTGCCGTGGAATTTCCCGCTCATGTTCTGCAGTTGGAAACTCGGGCCGGCGCTGGCGGCCGGTAACACGGTGGTGATGAAACCCTCCGAGTTGACCCCCTTGTCGACCCTGCGCCTCGCCGAAATGATGCAGGAAGTGGGTTTCCCGCCCGGCGTGGTCAACATCGTGCCAGGTTTTGGTCACAGTGCCGGTCAGCGCCTCGCCGAACATCCCCAAGTGAACAAGATAGCCTTCACCGGCTCGACCGCTACCGGGCGCAAAATCGTGGCGGCGTCGGCCGGCAATCTCAAACGCGTATCACTGGAGCTCGGCGGCAAGGGCGCCAATATCGTGTTTGAAGACGCGGTGCTACCGGCCGCCGTCGGCGGCTCGGCTTTCGCCATCTTTCACAACCAGGGTCAGGCCTGCATCGCCGGCTCGCGTTTGCTGCTGCACGAAAGCATCGCCGATGCCTTCCTCGAAAAATTCATCGCGCTGGCTGAATCGATACGTCTCGGCGACCCACTCGACCCCGCCACCGAAATGGGCCCGCTCACCTCGCGCCTGCACCAACAGCGGGTGCTGAACTATCTCGATATCTGCCGCCAGGAAGGCAATCGTATTCTGACCGGCGGCGGCGCACCGGCTGACGCGGCGCTGCAAGACGGCTGTTTCATTCGACCGACGGTAGTCGAAGCGCAGCCCGGCGATACGGTTTTTCAGCAGGAAGTGTTCGGGCCATTCGTATCGGTCACGCGCTTCAAGGACGAAGCCGAAGCCATCGCACTCGCGAACGCCACGGACTACGGCCTCGGCAGTGGTTTGTGGACCACCCATCTCGCACGCGCCCATCGGGTTGCGGACGCCATCAAGGCCGGCATGGTGTGGGTGAACTGCTACAAACGCGTGCATCCCGGCTCGCCCTTTGGCGGCGTCGGGCAATCGGGTTATGGGCGCGACCTCGGCACCGAATGTATGCAGGAATACACCGAGTCGAAATCGGTGTGGATCAACTACGACGCGCAACTGCCGCCGTTCTATCCGCGCTGATGGCGACTCCTCGCACTGCGCTTGTGACCGGTGCGAGCGACGGCATTGGTTTTGAAACCGCACGCGCCCTGCTTGCCCTCGGCCACACCGTGCTCGTGCACGGCCGTCATGAACAGCGCGCACGTGAGGCGGTCGCGCGCTTGGGCAGCGCCGCTACGCAGGCGCTGCCGGTCTGGGGAGATTTCGCGCGCCTCGCCGAAGTGGTCGCACTCGCCCGCCAGGTATCGGCGCTCACACCGAAGCTTGATGTACTCATCAACAATGCCGGCATCTACACAGCGCAGCGCAGCAGCAGCGCTGACGGTTTCGAGCTGACCATGGGCGTCAATCATTTCGCACCGTTTCTGCTCACGCATCACCTGTTGCCGACGCTGCTGGCGACACCCGGCGCGCGTATCGTCAACGTGAGTTCCATGACCCACGAGGGCGCTGAGCTCGACGTAAAAGATCTCGATATCAAGCACCACTGGAGCGCCTACGGCGCCTATGCGACCTCGAAACTCGCCAACCTGCTGTTCACCCGCGCCCTCGCCGCGCGTCATACCG
The DNA here is from genome assembly GCA_945873015.1 of Klebsiella pneumoniae. GTDB lineage: Bacteria > Pseudomonadota > Gammaproteobacteria > JADJYF01. Next base: position 1,337 of record CAMCBY010000203.1, on the reverse strand, counting down.
GGCTGACCGCCAACGCCCTGCATCCCGGCGTGATTGGCACCAAACTGTTGAAGAGCGGCTTTCGTATGCAGGGCGCCTCCTGTGCGGATGGCGCACGTACCTCGGTATATCTCGCAACCTCGCCCAATGTGGCGCAAGTGAGCGGCGCCTATTTTGACAACTGCCGCGAACGGACAGCCGACCGCCGAGCACGCAATCAAACCTTGATCGACGCACTGTGGGATACCACACGCGAGCGCCTGAGCGCATTCCTGTAGACGCGAAGTCATTCGCACACTCACTCGCGTGCGACCGGCCCATGGCGGTGGGCGCGGCTGACTCAGCCGCGAGGCTTGCGGCCTGACGGCTAAGTGCAGACAATCGGGCGCGCCCTCAAGGCAGCCGCTTGTTCACGCCCACCCAATCGAGGAATGTTTTTATGACCGCATACGTCGTCGTTCACGCCACCGTCAAGAACGCAGATAAACTGGCCGAGTATTCCGGCATCGCAGCGCCCACCGTGGCGAGTTTCGGTGGTGAGTTTGTCTGCCGTGGGCCAAGCGAAGTACTGTCGGGCAACAATCCGCATGGCGTGATGGTGGTGCTCAAATTTCCCGATCGTGCGACCGCCACAGCGTGGTACAACTCGCCCGCTTACCAGGCCGCTATCCCGGCCCGCACCGAAGGCATGGACAGCGTGTTCATCCTCGGCGGCGAATAAGTCGACAGGTCAGCGCCGCCATGCCGCTCGATCCTCAATGTCAGGCCCTGGTTGATGCCGCGGCGCGCAGCGGCTCGGCCTTCGATACCAATGAGCCGCGTCTCGCGCGGCTCGCTTACGACGCCGGCACGCTGCTCTATCGTCACGAGGCGCCACCCCTGGAGAGTGTCACCAACGGCGTATTTGCCGGTCCCGCAGGCGAGGTCAAAGTACGCACCTACCGCCCGCTCGATACCAATACACCGGCGCCGGCGCTGGTGTATTTCCACGGCGGCGGCTGGGTGGTCGGCAATCTATCTTCGCATGACCACCTGTGCCGCTACCTCGCCGCCAAGTCCGGCGTGGTCGTGATTGCGGTCGATTACCGGCTCGCACCCGAACACAAATTCCCGGCCGCCTATGAGGACTGTCTGGCCGCCGTGCGCTGGGTCGCGGCGAGCGCCGCTGAACTCGGCATCGATACCAAACGCCTCGCAGTCGGTGGCGATTCTGCCGGCGGCAGCCTCGCCGCCGCCGCGGCGCTGGCAGTACGCGACGAAGGCTGGCCAATGCTGCGCCTGCAATTGCTGCTCTATCCGTCCACCAATTTCACCGCTGATACGCCCTCCATGCGTGACAACGGCGAGGGCTATCTGCT
>CAMCBY010000202.1 GCA_945873015.1 Klebsiella pneumoniae | reverse complement strand
GGGGGTTCTCCTTGTGTGTGAAATCCTTGCGCCGGGCTCCGGGCGGAGCGCTGCGCGAGGCAGGACCATAACGCATGGTCCATGACCACTCACAGTACGCCGTACACTCCGATGTGCGCTTACGCACGTCTTTGACAATCGTTCACGTTTCGAGCCGTCCGGCGGCCACGCTTGCGACGGCCACACCCGCCCGCCACACCGTCAGCCGAGGGGGGGTCATGGCATGCCAGACCTCGTTGTCGGTCAGCGGTCGCGAGGCGACCAGCGTGACGATGTCATTGGGTGTGGTGAGTTCGTGAAAATCCACCCGCTCGCCGGTGTCAATCGAGCGCGCTTCACCGAATGGCGCACGCCGCGTGAGCCAGTGCAGATGGGTATTGCAATAGGCGTACAGGTGCGTCGCATCGGCGAGCAGCATGTTGAAGGTGCCTAGTGCGCTGTCCCGCAATGAATCTTCATAATTCACGTAGCGAGCGAAGCGCGATGCGGTGTTGCTCGTTGTCGCAATAGCGCCGCTCACTCCTCCTCGCGCCTTGCCTCGCACTCCGATGGCCGCGCCGATTATCGAAGTTCATCACGGGACAGCACACTAGGGGCTGTTGATCTTTCGTTCGGGATGGGATTTTGGATGGCATGAAGGCTCGGTGACAATGATTTCGCCAAAAGCCAAAATCAGCGAGCCAAACATGCCGAGATTGATGTTAACAGATGACGACTGGGACAAGCTCTGCGAGTTGATGAAACAGACCGGTCGGGTATACCAGAAGCGGGAACACCGAATGACCCTGGAAGGGATCCTGTATCGCATGCGTACAGGGTGTCCGTGGCGCGATCTTCCGGCTGAGTTTGGGCGTTGGAATACGGTGTTCCGGCGATTTAATCTGTGGTCGCGAAAAGGTGTCATGTCGCGCCTTTTCAAGGCGATATCACGAGATACTGACGCCGAGTGGTTGTTTATCGATGCCAGTATCGTGCGTGCCCACCAGCATAGTCACGGTGCGGCAAGCGCTCACGATGAAGCCATCGGCAGCAGCCGAGGAGGACGCACTACCAAGCTCCATTTGGCGGTAGACAGTTACGGTCTGCCTGTGCATTTCGAATTGTCGGGGGGCCAAGCGCATGATCTCTCGCGCGCTCAGGACCTGGTCGAAGGCGCGCCAGCCAGTGCTCAGGTGATTGCCGACAAGGGCTACGATAGTGAAGCGTTCAGAGCGGCTCTCGAAGCACACGGTTCGCTCGCCGTGATCCCACGTCGGAAACTCAGCCGCATCGGCAATGAAGGGATGGATTGGGGCTTGTACAAGTACCGTCATCTGGTCGAGAACGCGTTCGCGCGAGTGAAACACTTCCGAGCGATTGCAACGAGGTACGACAAGCTTCAGCGGAATTTCGCCAGCATGGTTGCACTCGCCTTCGTGATCATGTGGCTCCCCATGTGACGTGAAAGATCAACAGCCCCTAGTGCCGCCAGCACGCGCGCCGGGCCACTGCCCAGCGCGCGCGGGCACGTTCAACGCACTTTGCGAAAGCAGGTGCGAACCTCGTTGATAAAAACCTCTGGCTGTTCGAACGCCGCAAAATGGCCGCCCTTGGGCAGCGTGTTGTAGTGGATGAGATTGGTGTAGCGCTCTTCGCACCAGCGTTTGGAAGCGCGGAAGATCTCGTGTGGATAAATGCTCGCGCCGACCGGAATGTGAATCTGGGGCTTGGCCGCCAGGATTACTGAGAAAGACTCCCAGTAGATACGAGCGGCCGAGGCACCGGCAGCCGGCAGCCAGTACATCATGACGTTGTCGAGCAGTTCATCGCGGCTCAGCACGTTCTCGGGGTGGCCGTTGCTGTCGGTCCAGGCCCAGAACTTCTCCATGATCCACGCGCACTGCGCGACGGGAGAATCAACCAGGCCGTAGCCGACCGTCTGCGGGCGTGTGCTCTGTTCCTTGGAGTAACCCGAGTCCCAGTCGAAGTAATACTGGAAGCCGGCCAGCGCCGAGACTTCCTGCTCGGTCGGTTCTGCGGTCAGCGCCGCACTCGGCGACAACAATGGCATGTTGGTGTGCATCGCGATGCAGTGCTGGGTCTCAGACATGCCGATGGCATGGGTCACGGCCGAACCCCAGTCACCGCCCTGGGCGACCCATTTTTTATAGCCTAAGCGCGCCATCAACTGGCCCCAGGCGCGGCCGATGTGCTCAATGCCCCAGCCCGGTAGTTCCGGTTTGCCCGACCAGCCAAAACCCGGCAGGGTTGGAATGACCAGATGGAACGCGTCTTCGCCCTTGCCACCGAACGCTTCCGGGTCTGACAGCGGGCCGATGACCTTCATGAACTCCAGGATCGAGCCCGGCCAGCCGTGGGTCATGACCATGGGCATGGCGTTCTTGTGCGGCGATCTGATGTGCAGGAAGTGGATATCCAGCCCGTCAATTTCGGTGATGAACTGCGGCAGGGCGTTCAATTGTTCCTGGCAGCGGTTCCAGTCGTAGTCGTCGCGCCAGTAGTCGACCAGCTCGCGCATGTAGGACAAGGGAATACCCTGGCTCCAGCCCCCCACGGTCTCGCGTTCCGGCCAGCGGACATTGCTCAAACGTCGCTTGAGATCGGTCAGTGCGCTCTTCTGCACCTTGATACGAAACTTCTTCACTTTGTTCATGGCGGACTCCTGTGGTGGCCGGATGGGGTGGGCGGGGGGCTCAAGGTGCCTTGGCCGCATCAATTTTTCAACAAGGGCTCAAAACGCTGGTCGGTCAGAGTTTTGAGAAAGGCGACGATGAGTCCGATACGTTCCTCGTCAAGCGGCTGGCCGAGCGCGAGTTTGTCGCGGTCGAGGGTGGCCGGCACTTCGGGCGGGCCCCACGGCTGACCGGTTTCGGGGTTGATGGCGTTGTGCGCGTTCTTCACCAGATGCTGGTTGTAAAAGAAAATCGCAGTGGAAAGTCTGGCGAACACGCCGTTGTGCATATAGGGCGCGCTGACCGCAACATTGCGCAGCGTGGGCACGCGGAATTTGCCGCGCTGCGCGTCGTTACCGACCTGCGGATTGTTGCGCAGCCCGCCATCGACATGGCCTGCGCCGAGCCCATTCAAGTCGCGCACGGCGGCATTGGCCGGCACGCCGATATTAAAATAGCGATAGTTGCTGAAGGTCTCGCGCGTGGCCAGGTGGGTGGTCTCGAGCATATGACAACTGGTGCAATTGGTCAGGGTGGAGAAAAACAGCACGCGGCCTTGTTCCTCGTCCTCGCTGAGTTTGAGCTCGCCGCGCAGGTAGCGGTCGTAGCGCGAGTCGAAGGCCAGCAGTTCGGGCGAGCGCTCAAATGCGGCGATGCTTGCGCAGATGGCGGCGAAGGCGGCCTCGGTGTTGTCAAAGACTTGCGCGCCGAAGTGCTGGCTGAGGGCGGCCACGTAGCGTGGATTCTCACGCACTCTCGCCACCACCGCGGCCGCATTGCCCATCTGCATTTCAAGCGGATTCAACAATGGCTGAGCGGCCTGTTCGACCAGTTCGCGGGCGCGTCCGTCATGGAACAGACCGCCGACATATTCCCCCTGCGTGTCGCGGCTGAACGGCGGCACCAGCGCCGCATAGGCCGCACTCGGTGCATTGCGGTCGCCGAGGGCGCGTCCGTCGTCACCACGCGACACCGCACCACGCACGCCATTGTCGCGCGCATCGATAAAGCCGCGGGACGGGTCATGACAGCTCGCGCAGGACAGGGTACGCGCGGCCGACAGGTTGGTGTCGAAGAACAGCGCACGACCCAGCGCATCCAGCGACAGCTCGGCACCCTGCGCGACGCCGACCGCCGCCGTCAGCGCAACGGCCGACGCGACGGCGAGCATTCTCGCGTTATGCACAACGCGGCGTAGTGACGGGCACTGCAAATACATGAGGCGGTCGGCTTGAATCAAGAACCATGAACCTGACAACGCGATGATGCCACAAGCGCCCGCGACGGGCGCCTCGCGCTGGTGCGTGCCGCGCCGGCATGCAGCGCATTCCGCGCCTTGCCGAGCATGCCATGATCGTTTACACAATCTAGCGAGGTCCAGTTCACAGCTTGAACGCTGCACCGCCTGCGCTCGGGCGACGAAGCCACTACCATGCACGCTGGTGGGCCTGTGATGCGCAGTGGCGGTCTGGTTACCGCAGCGCTTAACCCACGTAAAAAAACTACAACGACGGATAATGAACCTGCTACTTGCCTTTGCCATCGCCGCTGGCCTGAGCGCGGCCCTGATCCCACCGGCGACGCGGCTGGCGAGCCGCTGGGGAATGCTCGACCATCCGAATAACCGTAAAGTACATGTGGCGGCGATTCCGCGTACGGGTGGCTGGGGCATTGTGGTGGGCGCGGTAGTGCCGCTGCTTTACTGGTCGCCGCTCGAACCACTGCGGGTGTCCTATCTGCTCGGCGTGCTGGTGTTGTTCGGTTTCGGTCTGTGGGACGACGCATCGAATCTCAATCACCGTCTGAAATTCATCGGCCAGATAGTCGCCGCCACCGCCGTGGTGATGTGGGGTGATCTGTATGTGACGCACCTGCCGTTCTGCGCCGAAAGCCCGCTGCCGCAATGGCTGGCGCGCCCATTCTCGGTGTTCGCACTGGTCGGTGTGATCAATGCAGTCAACCATTCTGACGGTCTCGATGGTCTGGCCGGCGGTGAATGCCTGCTCAGCTTCGGCGCAATTGCGGCCCTGCTGCTGCCGGCGGTCGGCGCGCATCACCCGATGGCGTTGCTGGTGTGTGTGACACTCGGCAGCACGCTGGCCTTCCTGCGCTACAACCGCCATCCGGCCCGCGTGTTCATGGGCGATACCGGCAGCCAGTTCCTGGGCTTCACGCTCGGTGTGCTCACCATTTATCTGACCCAGCGTGCTGATGCCGGGGTAACGCCAAGTGCCGCGCTGCTGCTGATGGGTATGCCGATATTCGACATTCTGGTCACGCTTGCACTGCGTATTCGCTGTGGCATGTCGTGGTTCGCCGGCAGCCGTAACCATCTCCACCATCGACTGCTCGATCGCGGATTCAGTCACTATGGTGCCGTCGGCCTGTTGTATGGCATGCAGGTTTTGCTGGTCGCCGCGGGTTATCTGTTGCATTCGCTTCCCGACGGTGTCTTGCTCGCCAGCTATGGCGCGCTCTGTGGCGGTGCATTGAGTGCGCTGCTGATGGCCGAGCGTCGCGGTTGGATTTATTCCGGGAGGATTGCATATCATCGCGCTTGAACCGCCCGAACCCGACTCGTCCGCCACCGACCCGTGCGGCCAGTGCAGTCGGGATGAGACAACCACGACGCGCGGGCCTTTCGCGGCTTGTTCGTGCCCCAGGAACAGTGCCCGCCCACGACCATGAATTCACCTATGTTGCCCGCTGCCAAGCCGCCGCTGCGAATCGCATTTGCGCTGTTCCTGACCGCCATGACCACACTCATGCTGGAACTGGCGCTGACGCGTGTGTTCGACGTGGTGCTGACGCCGAACATGGCCTATATGGTCATCGCCTGCACGCTGTTCTCATTTGGTCTGGCGGGTATCTACGCCACCTTGCGGCCGCTGCCGGCGACAGTCGATGTACATCATCGCCTTGGCCAGATTTCGCTGGCGTTGGCGGTCGCGACACTTGTTTTGCGGCCGTTACTGAATGTACTGCCGTTTGACTACGATGCGCTGGTGCACGAACCCGTCACCCAGTTGGCGGCGTTTGCCGCCATGTATCTGGCGATGGTGGTGCCGTTCTTTTTGTCCGGCCTGATTTTTACGCTGCTTTTTTCGGCCCACGCACGCTCCATTCAGCGTCTTTACTGTTGGGACTTGTCGGGCGCCGCGCTTGGTTGCGTGGTGATGATTCCGTTGCTGCCGCCGATCGGGCCGGGTGGATTATTGATGGTGGCGGCAGCGATGAACGTGCTGGCCGCGGCGCTGTTCGCGGCACGACCACGCTTGCGGTTTGTATTGTGTGTGGTAGCGGTGGCGCTAATCGTCGTACCGATAGTGCACATGCCCGCTTATTTCGACTTCACTGATCACCTGCACAAACGTGGTGTGCGCGAGGCGCGCGAACACGGCGCCGTCGAATTCAGCCGCTGGGATACGGTTTCCAAGATTGACGTCATCGACGTGCCAGGCGTGGTGCAACGTAAACACGTCGCCTACGACGGCGGCAACCAGAGCAGTCACATCTTTGCCTTTGACGGCGATTTCGCCGCCCTGCGTGCCGGCCTCGAAGATGGCAGCCGGTCGGTGTTCCAGTATTTCTGGCATCGCGGCGTACTGGTGTCCCATTTTCTCAAACGCGAGAGCGGCGCCGAGGTGCTGGTGGTCGGTGCGGCGGGTGGACAGGAGACCAAGGCCGCACTCATGTATGGCGCAGGTCACGTCGATGCCATCGAACTGGTGCCGACGGTGGTCGAGTTGGGCCTCGGACGTTATGCCGATTTCAACGGCGGCCTGTTCAAAGACCCGCGCGTGGCCCTGAGCAGCAATGAAGGGCGCGCCTACCTGCGCGCCAGCCCGCGCAGCTACGACATCATTCAGATCCACAGCAACCAGACCAGTTCCAGCATCGCCGCCGGCACCGGTGCGTTGTCGCCGGAATACCTGCAGACAGCCGACGCCTATCGCGAGTATTTTTCGAAACTCAGCGTGGACGGCATTCTGCACGTCAACCACCACACCTATCCGCGTGTGATCACCACTGCGGCGTTGGCCTGGCGCCAGATCGGGCGCAGTGATTTTCAGCGGCATGTGCTGATCTTCGAAATGCAGGGCGTGGCTGACACGCTGCCAACCATCCTCATCAAGATGACGCCGTGGAGCGCCGAACAAGTGGCCGCCGCACGCGATTTTATGACGCGGCCATGGAGCGCGGTCGAGCAGGCTGAATTGAATGGCATGTTTGACCACGGCGACGGCGCTGGGGCCAGCGGTGTAGAAGTGCGCATGGTGCAGAATCCGCTTGAGCCGGATAGCGGGTTTCTCGAAGCGGCATTCTTCAGCGGCGACTACGATGAGTCGCTCGGCGCACGCGCGCCCTATCGTTTGAGTCCGACCACCGACGATAGGCCGTTCTTCAGCATGTTGCGCAAAGAGGTCATGCGGGTCACGCCGGATCCCCAGCAGTTCGTCAGTTATGCCATTGCCGCCATCATGAATTCGCAGATGCGCGGCAATCATGTGGCGATGGACATCGTTCATCTGCAGGTGACAGCGCTGGTGTCGCTGCTGTTTGCGGTCGGTTTTGTGGTGGTGCCCTTGCGTTATGCGCCGGTTGGACGCGAAGGATTCAGTCACCGCGCCGCACTGGTCTCCTATTTCGCGAGCCTCGGCGCCGGCTTCATCATCATTGAACTGGT
>CAMCBY010000201.1 GCA_945873015.1 Klebsiella pneumoniae | reverse complement strand
TTCAGCCCCGCCAATGTCATGAAGCTGCTGGAGATTGTGCGTGGCGCAAAAACCAGTTTCGAGACCCTCGCCACAACGCTCGCAGTGGGCAAGTTGATCAAGAAAGTGGGCGTAGTGGTCGGTGTATGTGATGGTTTTGTCGGTAACCGCATGATTCACCGTTATGGGGCGCAGGCGCAGTACATGCTCGAAGAGGGCGCCTTGCCACACGAGGTGGACGATCCTGTTTATGAGCTTGGTTTTGCCATGGGGCCGCTGACGATGTCGGATCTTGCCGGCCTCGATGTCGGATGGCGCATCCGCCAAGGCAAGGGTTTGCCCGCCAGCCTGCCGCCGGGCGAACGGTATTGCGAAATCTCAGACAAGATCTGCGAAATGCAGCGCTTTGGCCAAAAGACCGGCGCCGGCTTCTACCGCTACGACCCGACCACTCGCGAGCGCCAGCGCGACCCGCTCATCGAGCAACTGATCGTCGAGCACTCAGCGGCCAAAGGCATCACCCGCCGTGCCATCGCGCCGGTGGAGGTGGTCGAACGACTGATGTACGCACTCATCAACGAGGGTGCGTGGATCCTGGAAGAAGGCATCGCACAACGCGCGAGCGACATCGATGTCATCTATGTGTACGGCTACGGTGTGCCGGCCTATCTCGGCGGCCCGATGTTCTATGCCAACCAGATTGGTCTCGACAAGGTTTACGCACGAGTCTGCGAATTCGCTGAGCAGGACCCGGCGTCGTGGCACCCGGCACCGCTGCTGCAGCGGCTGGCGCAAAGCGGTGGTCAGTTCACCTAAACGGGAAAACAGGGGGCAGAGTGAGTGAAAACGAAGCTCGCTACTGCCGCGAACCTGGCCCGAGACGTCAATAACTGTGACCCCCTGATCCCTGGGAATAGGGGCGGAACGTTTGGCGTGATGACATGGGTGGGGGCAAGCGCCGACCACGCAGTCGGCGGCATCACGCGCTGTCCGTTGCGATCGTTGCCTGAGGCTCGCGCAAGGTGCTAGTCTCGGCATAACGTTCCTGGCTTCCCGGTACTCGGTATGACGGGAATAGTGGCGCTCATTGTTGTCTTGGCGACCACCGCGAGATGGTTCTGGCGAGCCTATCGAGTAGATATCCCCGCCAGTCCGCGCCCGTTTGTCGCGGCCTGGACCGGCGGCCTGCTGCTCGGGGTGATGGCATGGTCACAGGGCGGTGCAAACACCGCAGCAGCATGGGCTATCGGTGTTGCGCTGTTGATGTTGTATCTTGCGGCTACCGGTGCGCAGCGGGTCGGCAACACGGCCATCAAAGTTGGCGATACCATCCCCGCGTTTACTGCACTCGACGAACACGGCGCGCAGTTTGACAGCGCAAGCCTGGCGGGCTCGCGTTTCCTGCTCAAATTCTTTCGCGGCCACTGGTGACCCTACTGTCTCGCCGAGTTACGGCGATGGGAGGAACTCAGGCCCGAACTCGATGCGGCGTCGGTGCGCATCGTCACGGTATCGACCGATACACCGGCCGAAATTCGCCTCGGACACAAAGTGCATGGCCTCAAGGCCACCATGCTTGCCGATCCCGCGTTGACGGTGACCGACACATTTGGCTTGCGCAATCGTAATTTCAATAACTTCAAGTTTCCGACTCGCCCGGGCTGACCGGTGCCGACCAGTTTGCTGATCGATGGCCATGGCAAAGTGGTGTGGGTGGACCAATCGGAAAATTACACACAGCGCTCGGCGCCGGACGTGGTACGCGCGGCGCTCAAGCTGCTCAAGGACTGATACGGCAAATTAATGCCGCTACGGCGGGGGGAGGTGGGCTGTGAAGCTATACGAATGGGATTTTGCACCGAACTGTCGGCGCGTGCGCATGTTTCTGCTCGAGAAGGGTATCGAAATCCCGAAAATCGAATGTATTACACCCGCGATCATGTTGCAGAAGGAGTTCGCCGAAAAGTATCCGCATTACATGGTGCCGATGCTGGAACTTGATGACGGCACTCAACTCGGCGAGGCGCTCGCAATCTGGCATTACTTTGAAGCACTGCAACCCGAGCCGCCGTTGATGGGGACCACGCCGGTGGAAAAGGCCCTGATCAGTGCCTGGGAGCGCCGTGCCTACGATGAGGGACTCGTCGGTCACGCAGAGATATTCCGCAATCAGCATCCGAGTTTCGTCGACCGCGGCTTACCCGGGCACCGTCAACCCGTTCCACAGATCCCGGCACTGGTCGAGCGCGGCAAGCTGCGTGTCGCGCGCTTTCACCAGAAATTCAACGAACAATTGGCGAACAACGAATTCGTCGTTGGAGAGCGATTTTCGATCGCGGATATCACGCTGGTGACGGTGTGCGACTTCGGGCACGCTTTGCAGATGCCGATCCCCGCCGACGCAATTCATGTGCGGCGCTGGTACGAGGCCATGCAGACGCGTGAGAGTGTCATCGCGAGCCGGCCGACCCATGCACCGGACGGCTCGCCATTGCCGGCGGCAGTTGCCTGAAGGCCTGACGTCGTCTGCACGTGGCGGGCTGTCAGCCCGCCACGCATCCGCCTCGAGCAGTTATCGTTTTATTCCTCCACGCCCTTCGGCGCGCGCTGGCTCATGAAACCGAACATGTAGCCGGCGATACGACGCATCTGGATCTCGTCCGCGCCTTCGGTAATACGATAGCGGCGATGATGGCGGTAGATGTGTTCAAACGGTTTGTGGCGCGAATAACCCATGCCGCCATGGACCTGCATGGCGCGGTCGGCCGCTTCACAGCACAGCCGGTTTGACCAGAAGTTGCACATCGAGACTTTGTCAGACACCGAGAAGGCGCCGTATTTGTCCATCATCCACGCGGTCTTGTGAATGAGCGCGCGCACCAGTTCGCATTGGGTCTGCAATTCCACCAACGGGAACTGGATGCCCTGATTGGACGCCAGCGCTTTGCCGAAGGGTTTGCGCTCGAGCGCGTAGGCGACCGCTTCATTCACGCAGAATTGTGCAGCGCCGAGGCTCGATGCTGCCTGACGGATGCGGTTCTCGTTGAAAAAATGCTGCACGACCTGCAGGCCGCGGCCTTCTTTGCCGAGGATGGCCGAATCCGGCACTTCAACATCGGTCATGCTGATGCGGCCGTGGTCGGTCGGCATGTTGAAGGTCCACAACATTTCTTCGACCTTGAAGCCCTTGCTATCGGTCGGCACCAGAAAAGCCGTGATGCCGTTGCCATCACCGGCCTTGCCGGCGGTGCGTGCAAAAATCATGTCGCAGGGTGCGGTATGAATGCCGGTGTTCCAGGTTTTTTCGCCATTGATGCGCCAGCCATTGGCGGTGCGCACGGCAGTGGTTTCCATGTGCGTGGCGTCGGATCCGTGCTGCGGCTCGGTGATGCCAAAGGCGATAAAACCGGTGCCATTGGCGAGCGGCTCTACCCACTGGCGTTTCTGCTCTTCACTGCCGTAATGCAGCATCAGCAACAGGCCGATGTTGTTGGCGACGATCGCGTGTTCGTTCTGCAGATCACAGTGTAGGCCCAAACCCTTGGCGGCGAGGTGTTCGCGGATCACCGCCATGCCGAGGTTGGTGCCATCGCGCCCGCCGAATTCCTTGGGGAAGGCATAACGATAATGTCCGGCGGCGTCGGCGCGGCGGCGCGCCTCGGCCAGCAGTGCTTCCCAGTCATGACGCGGAATGCCGCCGTTGTCCCAATCGGTGCGCGCGTGTTCGCGGCGGTGATCAAAAAAGCGGATGTTGTCGTCCTGTTGTTCGAGCGGTTTGATTTCGCGCTCGATAAATTGATCGAGTTCAGCGAGATACGCTTGCAGTTCTTCTGGTAAATCGAAATTCACGCCACTTCCCTCAACAGTTCACGCGCGATGATGACGCGCTGGATTTCACTGGTGCCTTCGTAAATCGTGGTCACGCGTGCATCGCGCGCCAGACGTTCGAGCGGCATCGCTTCGGTATAACCAAGCCCGCCCATCAATTGCAGAGCGGTATAACAGGCGCGGTTGGCGCTCTCGGTGGCAAACAGCTTGGCCATCGAGGCGGCCTTGGCATAGGCCTGGCCGTTCTCTTTCTGCCATGCCGCGCTCATCAACAACAGGCGCGCGGCTTCGAGTTCGGTACAAGTGTCGGCCAGCATCCACTGGATGCCTTGAAAATCGCCGATACGTTTGCCGAACTGTTCGCGCTCGAGGATGTACTTGCGTGCGATGTCGATGGCGGCTCTGCCCACACCGAGTGCCAGTGAACCGATGCCGATGCGTCCGCCGGTCAATTCGCCGACCGCGATGCGGAAGCCATCGTTCTCGCGGCCGAGCATGGCGCTCGCCGGCACCCGCACGTCTTCGAAGATGACGGGATTGGTGCTCGAACCGCGTTGCCCCATCTTGTGTTCATGGGGCCCGATGGAGAGACCGGCACTACCGGCCTCGACCAGAAAGCAGGAAATACCTTTGCCCTGCGCAGCGTGAGCGTCGGTGACCGCCCACACCACGAACACGCCGGCATATTCGGCGTTCGAGATCCACATCTTGGTGCCGTTCAATACATAGTGCTGGCCGTCGCGCACCGCGCGGGTCTTCATGCCTGACGGGTCGGAGCCCGCGCCAGCTTCCGACAGACAGAAACCGGCGGCCGGATATTCGCCGCTACAGATGCGCGCGACATAACGCTCTTTCTGCTCATCGTTGCCGATGGCCTGAATCACTTCAGCGACCAGGTTGTTGACTGACATCGCGACCGCAGTTGAAGCGCAGGCGCGCGCAACTTCAGTCACCGCCACACTGAAGGCCACCACACCCGCGCCGCTGCCGCCATAGGTCGGGTCGACGTTCAAGCCCATGAAGCCGAGTTCAGCGAGGCGTTTCAGATTGGCCAGATAGGTCGAGCGGAATTCAGGCAGTTCGACCTGGGCGGCGACGGGCGCGAGTTCTGCCTCGGCAAAACGCCGCGCGGTGTCGGCGACGAGCGCCTGTTCTTCAGTGAGAGCGAGATGCATGGGCCTTCCCGGTGCGATAAGCGAGCCGGAATAGTGCCGGAGCAGCCCTCAAAAGGCCACCCGCTTTCAAGCGCAGCGGGCAGTGCCGGTGCGCCGCGCGATTATTTGCTGATGGCGTCGAGCAACGGTTTGAAGGTGGCCAGATCCCAGTAATCACACCATCGTACGATCAGGCCCTCGCGCAGCACGAATACGCCAGCGACCGGCAATAGCACGCGCAGATTGCGTCGCTCCCACACTTCAGAGCGGGCGTTCATGACGGTATCGCCTTCCGCGACCTGATGATGAATCTCCATTGAGGTCAGGCTGGAGTGAGTGCCATCAACAAAGGGTTGCAGGAACTCCTGCACGGTGCGCGCGCCGCGCATCGGTTCCCACGGCATGTTGTGATAGTAAACGTCGTTACTCAGATGGCGGACGGCGAGGGACATATCGCCGCTGGCCAGACTGTGACAGAAGCGGCGGACAGTTTCGGAATTGCTGGCGGTCATGGTAGTGCGGCGCTCGCGAAGGACACATGCGCAGTCTTACCAAGTGCGTCGATAGCGTCAATCGTCCGTGCGGCTCAGCCGGCAGGTTTGTCGAGCGCGTCGCGCACGCGCTCGGCGAGGGTTTCGGGTCGGAACGGTTTGGCCATCACATCGGGCAGCGGGCTGTCGGCGCGCTCAGAATGACCGGACATGAACAGCACTCGCACAGCGGGACGCGACGCGCGCAGTTTGTCCGCCAGTTCCGGCCCTTTCATGCGCGGCATAACCACATCGGTAAGCAGCAGGTCGATACGGCCCACATGGCCGGCGCGACGTTCAACGCCTCCACGCCATCATCGGCCTCGAGCACGCGATAGCCTTCATTTTCCAGCAGTTCGCGCGTCAGTTTGCGCACCACTCGTTCGTCTTCGGCCAGCAGGATGGTTTCATTACCGCGGCGCGTCGTTGTGCCAGGCGCTGAGGCGAGGGCCGCGGGGGTATCGCAGACCGGTGCAACACACGGCAGCAGCAGACTGAATGTTGCCCCCTGGTCGGGCGTACTGCTCACCTCAATGTGGCCTGCCGACTGTGTGACAAAACCATAGACCATGGCCAGGCCGAGACCGGTGCCCTTATCGACCGCCTTGGTGGTGAAGAAGGGCTCGAAGATCTGCGCCTGGATAACACTGTCCATGCCGATGCCGGTGTCACTTATCCGCAGCAGCGCGTAGTCGCCAGCGACCGGCAGCGCACGACGTGTGGCCTCGTCGTGCGACAACTGCACGGCGCGCAGTTCGATACGCAGTCGGCCGCCGTCCGGCATGGCGTCGCGTGCATTGATGGCGAGATTGGTCAAGGTCTGTTCGAAATAGACCGGGTCGACCTCCACCGCTCCGACCTGCGCTTCGATATCGAACTCGAACTCGATGTCTTCGCTCAGCAGCGGGCGAATGAGGTTGCGCCATTCCCCGAGCAAGGCCGGCACACTGACGCGCGCCGGATGCAGGGCTTGTTTGCGACTGAACGCCAGCAACTGGCGGATCAGGTTGGCAGCCCGTTCGCCGCATTTTAGTATTTCCTCGAGCGGACGCAGATTGATGTCGTGCGGCGCAAGTCGGCCGCGCACCACACTGCCATAGCCCAGGATCACGGTCAGCAAATTATTGAAGTCATGCGCCACACCGCCGGCCAGACGCCCGATAGCATCCATTTTCTGCGCGTGGCGCAGTTGCTCTTCCAGGCGCCGTAGTTCGGTGATGTCGCGCGAGATATTGACTACGCCGATATCGTTCTGCGCCGCGTCGCGATAACGATGTTGGGTCGAAAGATAATGACGGGTGGCACCGGCGAGGGTGATGTTTTCTTCGAACATCTCGCCGTCCAGCAATTGCGGTGAAGTCAGCGAACGACTGCTGACGCGGGTCAGTATGTCCGGCGCGAGTGCGGCGTCGGTACGACCAATGATTTCGTCGACGGGATGACCGAGCCGCCACGCGCCAGCGGCATTGATCATTAGATAACGGCCTTCACTATCTTTGACGCTGATAGCGTCAGCGCTGCCCTCGACGATGGCTTGCAGCAGCGCATGGTTCTGTGCGAGCGCGCTTTCGGCCTCGACCTGCTCGCTGATATCGCGCGCCACTGCGACGCTGAGCGTTTGCCCATCGATACGGAAACAGCGAATGCGCACCTCGGTCGGGTATTCGCGGCCGTCCTTACGTCGGTGACGTGAGCGGAATCTGACCACCTCGCCGGCGCGCAGGCGGTCGGCGATATTGTCGAGGCGCGGGGCGGTGATTTTGGGCGCGTAGATACTCGGAAACTGGCCCAGCAGTTCTTCGCGCGTGTAGCCGAGACTGTCGTACAACTGACGATTGACTTCGACGATGCGGCCGCATGATGTCATGCACGGTGATGGCGTCAGTG
>CAMCBY010000200.1 GCA_945873015.1 Klebsiella pneumoniae | reverse complement strand
CGGGTCAGCCGGCGGCCCGACGATTACAAAATCGTTGTACATCACGGCGCGGCGATCAACGCCGGCGCCGGACGCGACAAAGGCGGCCTCGGCGTCCGGATCGTGGACCAGCACCACGTCGACGTCGCCGTTGTCTCCCAATTCGAGGGCTTTGCCACTACCCACCGCGATAACGTCGATGACCACGCCGTGGGCGCGCTCGAAGCTGGGATGGATGGCGGCCAGCAGCCCGGAGTTCTCGGTGCTGGTGGTGGTTGCGAGTCGCAAGCGCTGTTCGGCATGAGCCGCTGGCACGCACCCGCCGAGTATGACGATGCCAAGTACCAGGCCGATCAAGACCGTCAGGCGGTGCAAGGGCGAGTGCCGGGGGTTGAGTATGTGCATGGGCACGAAGGGTGAACGTCATTGCGCCAGGAACAAATAGGTTCGAGGCTGCAAGTTTCAGTGCGCGGTGTTCGTCCTTATATTGCGCGCCCATGGAACCACACACACACCGCTTGGCACTTCGTGTCGCCCTCCTCAGTCTCCTACTGCTGCCCGGCGTCGCCAGTTACGCCACCGATGCCACGTCCGCGGCCCGCCCATGGCGGCTGCAGAGCGCGCTGGCCTTACCCGACTGGCTGACGCTGTCAGTCCAGCACCGCATGCGCTATGAGTCGATCGACGGACAATTTCGCCGCGGCGGCCGCGGTGGCGACCAGGGCCTGGCGTCACGCACCTTGGTTGCGGCCGAGGCGCGCAAGGGTGCCTGGCGCGCCGGCGCCGAAATGCTCGATGCACGGCTGATGCTGGACGACCGCGGCACGCCCCTGGACACCTCACAAGTCAATTCCGCCGAGTTGTTGCAAGCCTATCTTGGCTGGCGCGTTGAAGCGCCTAGCGCGGCGGTCAAAAGTAGCGCAGTGACCATCGGTCGCCAGACCATCGACTTCGGTGGGCGCCGCCTGATCGCTCGCAGCGCCTTCCGTAATACGATTAATGGCTTCACCGGGGCCGATTGGCAGATGATCGGTACGAGGGGTTGGGAGTCCCGCGTGCTCGCGGTCATGCCGGTCGCGCGTCGGCCCGATGGCCGCAGCGCGCTGGCCAGCGATGCCAGCGGTTTCGATGAAGAGGACAGCGGGAGCGTGTTGTGGGCCGCTGCTCTGTGCAGCGCGCCGCTAGCCGGCGACGCCCGCGTCGAAGGCTATCTGGTCGGCTTCAACGAAAGCGATGAGCGCTTTGCTACGCGCAATCGACGTATCTATTCACCGGGCCTGCGCTGGTGGCGTGAGCCGTCGGTGGGACGATTCGATTTCGAGTGGGAATCCATACTGCAGTTCGGCGAGGTGCGAGCAACTAATTTCGCAGTCGACCGGCGCGATCTCGATCACTTCGCCCACCTGCAACACGCCCAGCTTGGCTATAGCTTCGTCGCGCCTTGGGCGCCGCGCGTCGTTGCGCAGTTCGACTATGCGAGCGGTGACGAAGATCCGAACGACGGTGACAATGGGCGCTTCGATACCCTGTTCAGCGCCCGTCGATTCGAGTTTGGCCCGACCGGCCTGTGGGGCGCGTTTTCGCGCGCCAACCTGGTCCCGGCCGGTGCTCGGGTCATCGCCAAACCAAATGCAGTGCTGCAATTGACGCTTGCCCACCGTGGCTACTGGCTCGCTGAGACACGCGATGCCTGGGCCGCCGCCGGTGTGCGCGACAGTATCGGACAATCCGGCAGTTTCATCGGTCAGCAACTCGAATGGAATGCTGTGTGGACCATCGCGCCAGGCAATCTTGCACTCGAAGTGGGCGGTGCCTGGCTCAGCAATGGTGAGTTCCTCGACGATGCCCCGCAGGCATCAGGCAACGGCGACTCAAACTATTTTTACACACAGGCGCACATCAGCTTCTGAATCGAGACGTCGTGGGGAGCGCGCTCGTTGCCAGTAGCCTAGGCTGGCGATCCAGCATGTTGGCGCGTGCGTCCCACACCGCCTGAGCTCTACTGCCGATTCAGCAACAGCCAGCGCCCGCTTGAGGACATCTGGATCGTTATGTAACAGGCTGTCCCGGTTTGCCTTGTTACTGTCGTCTGTGACTGTCGCAGGGTCGCGCAGGTTTCCAAAGACGCGCAGTAGTTCGGACGTGTCTAGGCCTTGCGTGCCATCTCCCTGGTAACAGCCGAGAGCTTGCCCGACTTGGTGTGGCGGTAGATTGTCTAGCGCGTGACAGCGACCGGCTGAATGACCCGCCACGGATGTTCTGGTGGGAAATCGATGTGGCTTTACTGTTTCTCGCGGCGGCGCTCGCCGGCATGATCGCCGGCTTCTTCATGTCCGGCTGCGCGCTCGGCGCGCTGCTTGCCTGGGCTTACGGCCGTGCGAAGTCCGGCGAGCATCCCGCCTTTGCGCTGCATCTTCTCTATTGGCACCTGCCGAGCTTCGTCACCGGCATGAAGCGCACCCCGCCCTCTCATCAACGGGAGTTCGTCGGATGAAATTGGAATGGCTGCGCGCCGACGTGGCGGGTGCGCGGCGTGCCACGGTCTTCCTCGCCGTACTGCTGAGCGGCTCGCTACTGGCCAATACCATCCTTGCCCTACTCGTTGCGCGTTTCACCAACAGGGAGCGCGTGGTGCTGGTCCCACCGACCATTCACAAGACTTTCTGGGTCAATGAAGTCCGGCAGCGTGGGCGAACGGTATTCAGACTCGATCTCAGCCGACAAATTTACCGCCGCCAGTCCTCGTACGTTTCACACTCGAGCTTCCACAGATAGTGCCCACGAGACCGTGTAAACAACGCCTCAAGATTAAAACGGTCTGCCCGCTATAAAGGCGAGCGTTGGTGGTGCGAATACAGAAGTGACCTCACACTATTCGAGTGTCACATTGCCGGTGCTTCGGTGTGCATCCAAGGAACAGAGCGCCCTGCGACGCCTGCGCTCTTTGCGATAGGTGATCTCGCTGAATTGACCTCAAGCAAAAAGGAAGAGTCAGCGAATTGTTGCGTCAATGCAGTGGACCGATAATGTGTTACCTGTATCAATTGCGAGGCTCTGCCGCCGGCCGCGTGTCCCCCTCGGAGCGTTCCGTCGTTGCGGCCGCGCGCCAAAATTGCCGGCCCTCGCTTTGCTTTGCCCGGTTTTTGTTGGAAACTGGTGTAGGGCCCGGCTACTTTTAGCAGTCCACCGCCCTCATTGAAGGACCGACGCTATGCGCTCCGCCTCGTTACATATCTTCCCCGAAGAGACAGTGCGACCGCGGACCGAAGCGTTCGCCGTGGCCGCGATGCTGGCGGTGTTTCTTGCTTTCGTCGCAATTCTGCCGCTTTTTTTACAAGCTTGGCAGCGAGCGGAGCTGGCCAATCTGCAGCAGACCACCTCTCTGATGCTCATAGAGGAACTGCGAGCGTCGTCCGTCGATCTCACAAGTATGGCGCGCACCTACGTCGCCA
The DNA here is from genome assembly GCA_945873015.1 of Klebsiella pneumoniae. Taxonomy (GTDB): domain Bacteria; phylum Pseudomonadota; class Gammaproteobacteria; genus JADJYF01. The sequence continues at coordinate 3,978 of CAMCBY010000200.1, read as the reverse complement.
CGGGCGACCCCAAGTTCCAAGCGCGCTATCAAGAGATTCTCAACATTCGCGAGGGCATAGCCCCACGGCCGCTTGCACCTACTAACTTTTCTTGGGACCTCGTGATCGAAGACAGTAAGCGGCCGGACGCCGCAGGTCGGTCGGTTCCGCTGTTGGAACTCATGCGTAACGCCGGCTTCACAGACGACGAACTCGCGATGCTTGCGGCAGCCAAAGCGGCGTCGGACCAGCTTACTGAGACCGAGTATGCCGCTATGCGGCTCGTCGCGGAGTCATCGCATCAAGACGCACGGATTCGCGCGATGCGCATGCTGTTCGATGACGCCTATTTGAAACATAAAGCTGCCATCATGCAGCCCATCTATGACGCCAGTATTGTGAACAGGCAGCGCACCGATGTCGCCGTCGCGGAAGCTCGTACGACCGCCTCCCGACTGAGCATTGCGGTACTGCTCAGCGGCGTGGCCGGTGCGGGAGTAACAATATATCTCTACACGGTGATTGCGTCGTCCAGCACGCTGCTCCGAAAGCTCGCCACTGTGTACGAACTCTCGGCAACCGGCATGGTGATAGTCGATTCGACGACAGGTCGTATTCTGCAGGCGAATCGTGCCTACGCCGCCATGCATGGCTATGAGTGTCACGATTTAGTCGGAAAGACCGCTCGGGATCTTTTCTCCGCCGAAGAGCGACAAAAAGCCGCTGATTACCTTACGAAGGCTATCCGAGAGGGAAGTGCGGTATTCGAGTCCGTTCGCCTACGTAAGGATGGAACGGTGTTTCCGTGCAGCATCCGCCTCACCACTTATCGCGGACGCGGTGGCGAGGTCATGTTTCGCGCAGCAACTGTGGAAGACATCACAGTGCAGAAGAAGGTCGAAGCTGAGTTGGCGCAGCACCGCCGCGATCTCGAAGCAACGGTAGCCCAAAGAACGGAGGAGCTGTCCGCAGCGAATGCGCGGCTTCGCGGCACCCTGTTTGGACTGGAGCAGGTCGGCACCTTGATTGTCGAGATTGACCCACAATCCGGACGCTACCTCTACGTGAATCGCCCCGCCATCGAAAGCCTGGGCTACAGCAAAGCGTCCCTTCTGACGATGACGGTACACGACCTCCAACCCGGCATGACGCACGATGATTTTCAAAGCTTCGTGGCCAGTGTGGCAGCCAACGGCGCGATGCGCTTGGAGACTGAGATGCGCCGCGCAGATGGGAGCATCATTCCGGTCGAAGTAACCATGTGCCAACAACTCGCGCGTGAGGACGAGCCTGCGGTTCTCATTGCTTTCGCCGTCGATGTGAGCGAACGCAGAGCGGCCGCGAAGGCCATCGAGGAAGCAGCGCGCACCGCCGAAGCGGCGACCGCGGCGAAGAGCAACTTCCTCGCCAATATGAGTCACGAGATTCGTACCCCCTTGAACGCCATCATGGGCATGGCCTACCTGGTGCGTAAGGAAGGCCTCACTGAAAGACAGATGGACCGCATGACCAAGCTCGAGAGCGCCAGCCAGCATTTGCTGGAGGTCGTCAGCGCGATCCTCGACTTGTCAAAGATCGAGGCCGGCAAATTGTCGCTCGAAGAGCGGCCGTTACGCATCGATGCCATGGTTAGCCTGGTCGTCGCCATGATGGCCGACCGCGCGGCCGAAAAAGGTCTGCAGATCGTGACTGAAGTGCCAAAGATGCCGGCGGAACTGCTTGGCGATGCCACGCGCGTCCAGCAGGCGCTGCTCAACTATGTGGGCAACGCCATCAAGTTTACGGACCGCGGCACGGTGACCGTCCGTGCAGACGTTGTGCGCGAGGAACCGGGTCGAGCCCTGGTTCGTTTCGAGGTGGAGGACACCGGCATCGGCATCGAGCCGTCTGCGTTCGCGAATCTCTTTGCGGAGTTTGAGCAGGTCGACAACTCCTCCACGCGGCGCGCAGGTGGGACGGGCTTGGGTCTTGCTATCGTGCGCAAGCTTGCCGAGATGATGGGCGGTGAAGCGGGCGTACGAAGTGCGGGCGTACGAAGTGAGCCGGGGCAGGGCAGCGTGTTCTGGTTTACCGCCTGGCTGGGCACGCAAGCGGCTCCTGAGGAAGCGCGGCAGAACCTTCCGGAAAGAGACGTTCTAGACATCCTGAAACGGGACCATGCCGGGACGCGGCTCCTCCTGGCTGAAGATGACGAAATGAATGCAGAGCTCGGCAAAGAACTGCTCGAGTTCGCCGGGTTCCTCGTTGACTTGGCTTTCGACGGAGTACAGGCAGTACAAATGGCCACAGAGGGTGATTACCGCCTCGTGGTCATGGACATGCAGATGCCAAAAATGGACGGGGTCGAGGCGACGCGGCGAATCCGCAAAAAGGTTTCGTGGGCGAGCTTGCCGATCATCGCGTTGACCGGTAATGCGTTCACAGAGGACAAGGCCAAGTCCGAGGCGGCGGGCATGAACGGCTTCGCCACCAAACCCATTGACCCGGCCGGCCTCTATGCCCTATTGCTCCATTGGCTGGAATATGGATCGCCCCCTGGTCTCGAATGATTCACGGAATGGTCGGACACGAGGATGCGCAACTGCTATGGGCGGGGGGAATAGGACCCGGCGCGGCGAGAGCCGTGATGGTCAAACGTTCGTTGGCCCGCATTTCGATCAAGCGCTTGAGAGTCGAGCCCACCATTGGACACGGGTCATAGGCCTCCATTACGCCGAGGCGTAGATTGACCAGTCCAGTCGAAGCCTTCTGAGGTAAGGAGGCAATGCCTTGGCCGTCTGCCGGTAGAGGCGCCTCAATGGAAGCGAGACTTGCCGCCGCCCCAGGTTCCCGGGAGCTTACATGGCTCGCCGGTTTGGCGGGACCTGGCGCCGGACCGGGGCATGGCGGGCAGGGGAGCAGAGGGGCGCGGTGCGCTTCAACACCGGATGTTACGAGACTGCCTCCTAAGGCGCCGTATTACCCTCTCCAGGGTCCTCCAAGGGCGCATCGACGATAGACACGGTTCCTGCAACACTCTGCCGGAGTGTCAGACCAGCCTCGCGTCCGTGCGTTAGAAAGTGGCGGTACCGTCAGCTTGGTTCCTCCAGGCCTGGCAATTGTTGATGTGGCGGCGCTCGGGCGAAGGGTCTGAACACGGGCGTCGCGGCCTCGGCCCGCCGCGCGAGATGATTGAGGATTTTCTTGATCACCACCGAATCTTCGATGCTCGCAGTCATCTTGACCGCGCCACCACAGCGCTCGCAGGTCAAGATGCCGATCTTGAACACCCGCTTCAAACGTTGCGTCCCAGTCAGAACAACTGCTGGGCCAGGGCGAGAAGAGCTATCGAGAGATTGGCACACCAGGACCCGCGCACCGACTTACCACTGCGCAATAAGCAATTTCGTTCTGACGACTGGGCGTATAGCCGTTGTTCAACCGGTCCCAGTGTCCCCTTACAGGAAAACTAGAAGCCGAGGTCGTGAGGATCAGTAGGGTCGACTACTGCCGGTGTGCCGCAGCGCACAAAGACACACCGGTCATGAACAAGGTGCTGCTGTCGGCCGAGGGTGTGTGAAAACGATCGGCACGGGGTCTCGATTATGAGATCATCGCTTTACCGTAACGCCGGAGTGAGTTGCTGATGAAGCGATTTATCGAGGGCGACGATCGAAACCAAAGTCCGCTATTACCGGACTGCCTTGAGGATTACGTCAGCGAGGACAATGCGGTCCGTGTCGTCGATGCATTTGTCGACGAGCTTAACCTGGCGAAGCTGGGATTTGAGGGCGCCGAGCCGGCAGCCACCGGTCGCCCGGCGTATCACCCCACGACACTGCTGAAGCTCTACCTCTACGGTTATCTCAACCGCATCCAGTCCAGCCGACGCCTGGAGCGCGAAGCGCAGCGCAATCTGGAACTGCTCTGGTTGCTACGACGGCTGGCACCGGACTTCAAGACCATCGCTGACTTCCGCAAAGACAATGGCCCAGCTATCCGTCGGGTCGGCCGCGAGTT
>CAMCBY010000199.1 GCA_945873015.1 Klebsiella pneumoniae | reverse complement strand
GCCTCGGCGCGCTCGATGCACTGCTTGAGTTTCTTCGGAAACGGCTCACGGTCACCAATGACCCGCAGGCGTACTCCCGCTTCATGCAGTTTCTCGATTTCCTGGTCGAGCACTACCACGAACAATTCAAACAGCAGCTTGACTTCGGTCGGAGGCCTGCGCCAGTTCTCACTGCTGAAGGCGAACAATGTCAGTGTATCGATGCCGGATTCGGCGCAGTACTTGACGATGACACGCACGTTTTCGACGCCCGCGCGATGCCCGGCGATGCGTGGCAGGCTTCTTCGTTTCGCCCAGCGTCCGTTGCCATCCATGATGATGGCAACGTGACGGGGTAACTGATCAGACGGAGCGGAATCGGGCACCACGCTCAGACCGCCATCATTTCGCGCTCTTTGGCCGCGACGATTTCGTCGATCTTCTTCACGTGTTCGTCGGTGATTTTCTGCGCCTGATCTTCGCCCTTGCGCTCGTCGTCTGAGGTAATGTCCTTGGCTTTGAGCAGTTCTTTGACATGGGCAATGGCATCGCGTCGGATGTTGCGAACCGCAACTTTGGCCTGTTCGGCCTCCTTGTTCAGGATCTTGATGAGATCCTTGCGACGTTCCTCAGTCAGTGGCGGCAGCGGCACGCGAATCACGGTGCCCGCGGTGTTAGGGTTCAGGCCCAGTCCGGAATCACGGATAGCCTTTTCGACGGCATCGATCGCACCGCGGTCCCAGGCCGTGACCACCAGCGTGCGCGCATCTTCGACTGACACGCTGGCGCACTGCGGCAGCGGCGTCGGCGTACCGTAGTAGTTCACCATGATGTGTTCAATCAGGCTCGGCTGCGCGCGCCCGGTGCGCAGCCGAGCCAGATCCGAGCGGAACGAATCGACGCTCTTGCCCATGCGCTTACGCGCGTCTTCAATGATGTCCTTGATCATGTCATCTGACTACCGTTACCAGGGTTCCAACTTCATGGCCCAGTGCTGCCTTCACAAACGCACCGGGCGCGGTCATGTCGACCACCCGCAGAGGCATCTTGTTCTCGCGGCACAGGACAATCGCGGTCGCATCCATGACACCAAGCTTGCGTTCCAGAACATCGTCGTAATCGAGCACGTCGTAGCGCTTGGCGGTCGGATCCTTGTTCGGGTCGGCGGTATAAACGCCGTCAACCTTGGTCGCCTTGATCATGAGCTCAGCGTTGATCTCAATGGCACGCAAGCTCGCCGCCGAGTCCGTGGTGAAGAACGGGTTGCCCGTACCCGCCGCCAGTACCACCACACGCCCCTTTTCGAGATGGCGCACAGCGCGGCGACGGATGTAGTCCTCGCAGACCTGATTGATTTTGATCGCTGACATGACACGCGCAAAAAGCCCTTTGCGTTCCAGCGCATCCTGGATTGCCAGTGCATTGATGACTGTTGCGAGCATGCCCATCTGATCAGCAGTGACGCGGTCGATACCAGACGCTGCCAGGCCTACGCCGCGGAAAATGTTGCCGCCGCCAATTACGATTGCAACTTCCACGCCGGCCCGGCGCAATTCTTGTATTTCGTCACCGATACGGCTGAGAATCTCCGGGTCGATGCCGTAATCGCCATCCCCCATCAAGGCCTCGCCGCTCAGTTTGATGAGGACGCGTTTGAAATGCGGGGCTGGCGCCCCGCTGTCCGTGCTCGAAGCCATGCCGACGTCCGTGGTCGACATTTAGCGCTGAGTCGCGCTGCGGGCCTGAGCCATAACCTCCTCGACGAAGTTATCTTCCTTCTTGTCGATACCTTCGCCGACTTCATAACGCACGAACCGCGAGACCGTCGCGCCCGCCGCCTTGAGCAGCTTCTCGACAGTCTGATCGGGGTCTTTGACGAAGTTCTGACCGAGCAGCGTGGTCTCGGCAATGAACTTCTTCAGACGCCCAACCACCATCTTTTCGACGATGTCGGCCGGCTTGCCGCTCTGGGCAGCCTGTGCCAGATGAATTTCGCGTTCCTTGGCCAGCACGTCAGCGGGCATTTCAGCCTCGCTCACGCACACCGGATTGCTGGCGGCGATGTGCATCGCGATGTCGCGCGCCAGTTCGGCGTTGCCGCCCTGCATCGCAACCAGTACGCCGATGCGCTTGCCATGCAGATAGAACTGCACCGCGCCACCGTCGGCGCTAAGCACCGAGAAACGGCGGATTTCGATGTTTTCGCCAATCTTGGCCACCAGACCCGCACGCATCTGCTCAAGGCTCTCGCCATCCGGGCCGGGCGCCTCACGCAGTGCGGCGACGTCGCTGGCACCGGACGTCAGTGCCGTCTCGGCGACAGCTGCGGCGAAGCGCTTGAAGTTGTCGTCGTTGGCGGCAAAGTCGGTCTCGCTGTTGACCTCGACCAGCACTGCGTGGGTGGGGTTCGACGCCGTCACGATAGCGCCTTCGGCCGCGATACGGCCGGCCTTCTTGGCGGCCTTTGCGGCGCCCGACTTGCGCATGTTGTCAATCGCCAGTTCGATGTCGCCATTGGCTTCAACCAGCGCTTTCTTGCACTCCATCATGCCGGCGCCGGACCGCTCGCGCAGTTCTTTGACCATCGCGGCCGTGATATCCATGATCTCTTACCTCAAAAGTTGTTATGCACTCGTGCTCCGCGGCGGCGCGGTTCAGGAGGCCTGCGGTTCGGCTGCAGCTGCCGCGGCGCCCGCTTCATCCATTTCAACGAAATCATCGCGGCTGCCGCCGGCCGCCTCAGTGGCAGACATGCGCGCATCAAGCACCGCATTGGCCACGCCTTCGGCGTAGAGGTTGACGGCGCGAATCGCGTCGTCGTTGCCGGGGATGACGTAATCGACGCCGTCCGGGGTGTTGTTGGTATCGACCACTGCCACGATCGGAATCCCGAGCTTCATGGCTTCGGCGACCGCGATACGCTCATGGCCGACGTCAATGATGAACAACGCGTCCGGCAGGCCGTCCATGTCCTTGATGCCGCCGAGACTCAGGTTGAGCTTGTCGAGTTCGCGGCGCAGGCCGAGGCCTTCTTTCTTGGACACACGATCGAGGCCACCGGATTCAAGCAACTGCTCGAGTTCTTTCAGGCGACGGATGGACTGCTTGACGGTCTTGAAGTTGGTCAGCATGCCGCCCAGCCAGCGACGGCTGACGAAAGGCATGCCGCAGCGCTGCGCTTCGCGCATCACTGCTTCCTGCGCGGAGCGTTTGGTGCCGACAAACAGCACCTTGCCGCGCTTGGCGGTGAGGCGGCCGATAAAATTGGTCGCCTCGACGAACAGGGGCTGAGTCTTTTCGAGATTGATGATATGAATCTTGTTACGCTCGCCGAAGATATACGGAGCCATCTTGGGATGCCAGAAGCGGGTCTGGTGACCGAAATGCACGCCAGCTTCGAGCATCTGGCGCATGCTTACTTCACTACTCATACGAAACTCCTGATTGGGTTTTGCCTCCACGGGTCCCATGTATCGATCCCCCACTCGCGTGGCGGACACCCTCGATACCTGTGTCGATCCGTGTGTGGATTTAAGGGTTAGATTGCCTATAAGGCGCGCGCTTTATACCATAAAGCATTAGCATCAACAATGACTTGGAACCCTGGCCTTTATGCCCATCACGATTAAGACGGCCGACGAAATCGACAAGATGCGAGTCGCCGGCCGGCTTGCCGCCGAAGTTCTGGAAATGGTCGCGCCGTATGTGCTGCCGGGCGTGACGACCGAGGAACTCGACCAGATCTGCCATCGCCACATCGTCGAGGTCCAGCAGGCCATCCCCGCGCCGTTGAATTACCACGGCTTCCCGAAATCCATCTGCACCTCGGTCAATCACGTCGTCTGTCACGGCATTCCGGGTGACCGCCGCTTGAAGAACGGCGACATCGTGAACGTCGACATCACCGTCATCAAAGACGGTTTCCACGGCGACACCTCGCAAATGTTCGTGGTTGGCGAAACCTCCTTGAAAGCGCGCCGGCTGGTCGATACCGCCTACGAATGCCTGCTGGTCGGCATGGCCCTGGTCAAACCGGGCGCACGCCTCGGCGACATCGGCGCCGCCATCCAGACGCTGGCCGAGTCGCGTAATTTTTCCGTGGTGCGTGAATATTGTGGTCACGGCATCGGGCGGACCTTCCACGAGGAGCCCCAAGTCCTGCATTACGGGACCGCCGGCACCGGCGTCGAGTTGCAAGCGGGCATGACCTTCACGATTGAGCCGATGGTCAACGCTGGCAAGCGGCATGTGAAACTGCTCGGTGACAACTGGACGGTGGTGACCAAGGACCGTGGCCTGTCGGCGCAGTGGGAACATACCGTGCTGGTGACCGACAGCGGACACGAAGTGCTGACCGCACGCGCCGATGAGGATTTCGGCACCGCGGCATGACAGCCATCGCCTCGGCACAGGATCTGGATGGCGTGATGGACGACGCCGACTTTGCGCCGCTCGAAACACTGCTGGACGAGCCGCCGGATCAGCGCGCGCGGGATGCCTGGCGCGGCTTGAACAACACCCTCGCCGCCCGCCTCGCCGCGCAGTTTCACGCCGATCTCGATGCCGAGCGCTCGGTGCGGGTGCGCGCCTGGGCGATTTCGCGCGAGTTGGTACTGAGCTGGCGCTTGTTCGGTCTCGACCGCAGTCCGCATACCCTGGCGGCGGTCGGCGGCTTCGGTCGAGGTGACCTGCACCCCTGCTCCGACGTCGATATCGCCGTCATTCTCGCAGCGCCGTTGAGTGAGGAAGAACGCGGGCGCCTCGAACAATGGGTCACCTTCCTGTGGGATATCGGGCTTGAGATCGGCAACAGCGTGCGCACCGTCGAGCAATGCCGCGAAGAAGCGGCGCGCGACGTCACGGTCGCCACCAATCTCATGGAGGCGCGCCTGCTGGCGGGCCCTACACAACCTTTCGACGCCATGTGCGCGGCCACCGGCCCAGACCAAATCTGGCCGGCGGACAGTTTTTTCAGTGCCAAGCTCGCCGAACAACGCGCGCGCTACCGCAAATACGACGATGCCTTTGGCCAACTCGAACCAAATGTCAAAGAAGGCCCGGGTGGCTTGCGCGATATTCAGGTCATCTCGTGGGTGGCCAATCGCCATTTTCGCGCCGCCGGTTTGAGTGGCCTGCTGACCCACGGTTTCCTCAGTGAAGATGAATATGACGCGCTGCAGGCAGGCCGTCGCTTTCTGTGGCAGGTGCGCTGTGCACTGCATTTTGCCGCGCGCCGGCGCGAAGACCGACTGTTGTTCGATCATCAGCGCAGCGTCGCGGCGATGCTCGGTTTCGACGGCGAAGGCAATCGCGGCGTCGAGGATTTCATGCGGCATTTCTACCGCACCGTACACGAGCTCGCGAGTCTGAACGACATGCTGCTGGCGTTGTTCCGCGACGCAACCCTCGACCCCGCGCAGGAGCAACCCGCGCAACCCCTCGGGCGACGCTTTGTGCTGCGCAACGGCTACATCGAAGCGCGCGATGCGCAGGTGTTCCGGCGCAATCCGCGTGCCTTGCTCGAAGTGTTTCTGCTCATGCAGCAGCATCCTGAAATCGAAGGCGTGCGCGCCAGCACCATTCGTCTCATACGCCAGCATTTGCCGCTGATTGACGCGCGCTTCCGCGCTGACATCCGCTCGCGCAGCCTGTTCCTCGAGATCATTCGCCAACCGCGCCGCATTGGTCACGAACTTGAACGTATGCATCGTTACGGTGTGCTGGCGGCCTACCTGCCGGTATTTGCGCGAGTCACCGGGCTCATGCAGTTCGACTTGTTCCATGTCTACACGGTCGATGAGCACAGCCTGCGCCTGGTGCGCAATCTGCGGCGCTTCTCACATCCCGCCGACAAAGACGCGCTGCCGCCCCACTGCAGCGAAGCAGTGGCGCGCGTCCCCAAACTCGAGATCCTGTACGTTGCCGGCCTGTTTCACGACATCGCCAAGGGCCGCCAAGGCGACCACTCTGATCTCGGTGCCGACGATGCGGTGCAGTTCTGCCGTGATCACGGCTTCAGCAACTACGATACTCATCTGGTCGCGTGGCTGGTGCGCAATCATCTGTTGATGTCCGCCACTGCCCAGCGCAAAGACATTTACGACCCGGCAGTGGTCGCTGACTTTGCACGCAAGGTCGGCGATCTCGTGCATCTCGATTACCTCTACCTGCTGACGGTGGCCGATATCCGCGCCACCAATCCGGCCTTGTGGACACCATGGAAAGCGTCGCTGCTCGGTGAGTTGTTCAGCGCCACACGCCGCCATCTGCGCAGCGGCGACGAAGCTCCACTGGCGCTCGCTGAACGCCTGGAAGCGGTGCGCCTGGAAGCGCGCGCGTGTCTGGCACAACGTCAGACCCACATCGCCAGCGGCAAACTCGAACGTTTCTGGTCGGCGCTTGCGCCCGAATATTTCCTGCGCCACCGGCCGGAAGAGATTGCCTGGCAGGCCGAGATTGTGACCGACGCCGAACCCGCCGACGCGCCGCTGGTGGCGGTGCGTGATGTGCCGGAGCGCGGCTGCACGGCCGTGTTTGTGTATTGCGCTGACATGGACAATCTGTTCGCCATCACCACGGCGGCACTCGACCGCATGCGTCTCGATATCCAGGACGCGCGCATCATCACCACCGACGCCGGTTACAGCATCGATACCTATATGGTTCTGGAGGCCGATGGCGGCAGTGCGGTGGACGGTGCCGACCGTCGCGCCGAGATAGCAGAACGCGTGCGTCGCGCCCTCATTGCGCGCGAATGCCCGCCCGCCAGCACGCCGCTGGTCAGTCTGCGTAAACATCGCCATTTTAATTTCAAGCCCAGTGTGCAGTTCACGCGCGATGACAAACGCAGTCGCACAGTGATGGAGGTCATAGCGGTCGACCGACCGGGCCTGCTGTCCGACATTGGCAGCGCGATGGATAAATGCGGCGTCAGCCTCGTCGATGCGCGCATCGCGACCTTTGGTGAGCGCGCGGAAGATTATTTTTACATCACGGACCGGCGGCTACGCCCGTTCAGCGACGCCGCCGCACAGGAACGCCTGCGCTCCCTGATCGTCAGCGCTTTGTCATGAGCCTCACCCCGCCGCGCGACGAAGCCGAATTATTGGCCCGCGCGCAACGCTGGGCGGGCGCGACTGTCGGCGAACTGGCGGCGGCGCTCAACTTGCCGGTGCCGCGCGATCTGCGCCGGCACAAAGGCTGGCTCGGCGAACTGGTCGAACAGGCGCTCGGTGCGACCGCCAGCTCGCGGCCGCTGCCGGACTTCACCGAACTCGGCATCGAACTGAAGACCGTGCCGGTCGGAGGCGACGGCCGGCCGCGCGAATCCACCCATGTCTGCAGTGTGGCGCTCGGCGATCTGATCGGTCAGCGCTGGCAAAACTCCACCGTCCGCCTGAAATTGCAACGCGTGTTATGGATGCCGGTCGAGGCC
>CAMCBY010000198.1 GCA_945873015.1 Klebsiella pneumoniae | reverse complement strand
GCATCGCGGCATTTCGTCCTGAGCGCGATGCCGAACTCATCCAGTTGTTCAACGATGCCGGCTGGTTGATGTTCCTCATGCCGTTCACGACTTTTATTCTGCAGAACTTCGCGATTGGTCTGGCCATCCTCGGCGACCGCAGCGCGCAGCCGGTGTTCCCGCGCTGGGTGGCCTATTTCAACTTCTGGGTCGCGGTGCTGTTCGTGCCCGGCGGCCTGTTGACCTTCTTCAAGTCCGGTCCCTTTGCCTGGAACGGACTGTTTGCGTTCTGGGTGCCGTTCGTGGTGTTTTTCACCTGGTACATTCTGATGTTCGCGCTGCTGCGCAAAGGCATCATCGCGCAAGCTACGGCGTCGGGTGCGCGCTGAGCAGAGGCAGGCATGAACGTGTCCGCGCACGTCGCCGGCCAGCGCGCCGGCCGCATCCCGGGCGAGCTTGGGATATGGATGTTCATCATCGGCGACATGGTGATGTTCGGCCTGTTCTTCACCGTGTTTGTCTATTACCGCGCGGCCGACGTCGCGCTGTTCTCCGACGCCCAACGCAGCCTCAACCAGACCTTCGGTGCGCTCAATACCCTGTTGCTGTTGACCAGCTCATGGTTCGTGGTGCACGCGGTCGAATCCGCACGCGCCGGTTTGGCCGCGCGTACGCGCCATCTGCTGGTGCTGGCTTTTGCCTGCGGCCTCGGTTTTCTGGTCATCAAATATTTTGAGTACGGTGAAAAGATCCGCGCCGGGCTGACCATCACGACCAACGATTTTTTCATGTACTACTTCATGCTGACCGGCATCCACCTGCTGCATGTGACGCTGGGCATGGGCGTGCTCGCCTATCTGTGGCAGCGCCTGCGCGGCAGCGGCGATACGAGCGACCATGTCAGCGCGCTGGAAAGCGGCGCGAGCTTCTGGCACATGGTCGATATCCTGTGGATAGTGCTGTTCGCACTGGTCTATTTGATGCGATAGCACGATGGCGAAGCTGATTTTTTATCGCGCAACAGCGGTGTGGTTGTTGCTGGTCGGTGCTACCGGCTTGTCGTGGGAATTTGGCCACGGCTTCGGTTTTGGCGACGATATCCGTTACGGCACGGTGGCGGTGGTCATCATCGCTTTCGTGAAACTGCGTCTGGTATTCCTTGAGTTCATGGAACTGCGCCACGCCCCGGCAGCGCTGCGGCTGGCCTTCGAAGCCTGGACCGTGGTGGTGTGCGCGGCCGTGGTGTTTCTGTATTGGTCGGGGAGTGGCGGCGCGGCGCCGGCCTGAGCGCCACCGTTAGGCGGGAATGTGCGAAGAAATTCGCACCTACAGGGGTAGCGTCGGCGAATCGCGCGCTCTGTCGTAGGTGCGAATTTATTCGCACATTCAAAGCCGCGCCGGCGCGTTGTCGTTTTGCCGTAACGGTGTGTATAAAACCACAGCTACGGGACCAGCGCCGCCGTGCAGGCCGCCGCCGCTTCGCCGTCCTGCGCCGACGTACCACCCGACACACCGATAGCGCCAATCAACACACCCTGGCGGATCAACGGCAAACCGCCATCGATAGGCATCGCGCCGTCGAGTCGCATGATGCGCAGGCCGGCGCCGCCCTGCGCGACGATGTCTTCGAAAACCTTGCTCGGACGACGAAACGCGGCAGCGGTGCGCGCTTTCTTCATGGCCGGACCGACCGAACCGAACTGCGCGTTGTCCATGCGCTCGGTCAACACCACATGGCCGCCGCTGTCGAGCACCGTCATGACCATGAACCACTGATGCTTGCTCGCATAAGCCTGCGCGGCGGCAACACACTTACGCGCATCGGCGAGTGTGATGGGCGCGCCATAGGACGGTGGCACGGGTGGCGGCGACGGCGGTGCATCGGCGGCCGTGACACCCAAGCTGACACTCAAACCGAAGGCGCCAAGGATTTGTTTGATCATGGTGTGTGGCTTAACTGTAGGGGAGCCACAGTGTACTGAACGCAACGGGTGTTTGCGCAAGCGCTGTGATGCTTACGCCAGTCCTGTGGTCGTGGTCTTGAACGCAATGCCGGGCGCGGCGGAAATCCTGTAGGCTTGCGCGCTTCTTCGTCACTAGAGTAGCGAGCGCATGCCACGCGAGACCAACCGCTGGGTGGACATCCATGCCGACCCCGACTTTCAGGCTCTGCATGATGAGAAAACGCGTTTCCTGTGGGGTTTGATGGTGTTCGCGGTCGGCTACTATTTTCTGCTGCCGCTCGGCGCGGCTTATTTCACCGACTGGTATCGCAAGCCGGTATGGGGGCCAGTCAATGTCGGCCTCGTGTTTGCGCTTTCGCAGTTTGCGGTCGCGTGGGGTGTGGCCTGGCTGTACGCGCGCCGTGCCGCACGTTTTGACGCGATGGCGGCAGCCATCGCACGCAAGGTGCAGGCGTCATGAGCCGTGCAGGCAGCATCACCGCTTCGTTGGCGCGCGCGAGTGCGTTCATTCTTGTTCTGCTGAGCGACAACGCCGCTGCGCAGGCAGTGCAGGCGAAATGGCAACCACTGACCTTCGCGGTGTTCGCCGCCATCATCGCATTGACGCTCTACGTGACTTATCGTGCCGCCGGCCGGGTCAAAACCAGTGCTGATTTCTATACTGCCGGTGGCGGTATCAGTGGTCTTCAGAACGGTTGGGCTATCGCCGGTGATTATCTGTCTGCGGCCTCATTCTTAGGCATCGCCGGTCTCATCGCGCTCTATGGCTATGACGGCTTCATGTATTCGGTCGGCTGGCTGGTGGCCTATATCACTGTGCTGCTGGTGATAGCCGAGCCATGTCGCAATATCGGCCGTTACACCATGGGCGACATTCTCGCCTTCCGTAACAACCCGCGTGTGGTGAAAGCCTGTATGGCCTTGTCGACCATCACCGTGGCAACGTTTTATCTCACCGCGCAGATGGTCGGCGGCGGTGTGCTGGTCAAAACTCTGATTGGCATCGACTATGAATATTCCGTCATCACGGTCGGCATCCTCATGCTCGGTTACGTCTTGTTCGGCGGCATGGTCGCCACCACCTATGTGCAGATCATCAAGGCGGTGTTGCTGGTATTCGCCTCGCTGGTGATGGTGTTCCTGGTGTGGGACCGATATGGCTTCGGCGGGCCGGCCTATTTCCAGGCGGTCATCGACAATGTCGGCATTCAGGACCGCGTTGCCGCGCTGCTCGGCGACAGCGCCGGCGCTTTGTCCGGCAGCGAACTCGGTCGGCGTTTTCTCGAACCCGGCCTCTATCTCAAAAGCCCGATCGATCAGATCTCGCTCGGCATGGCGCTGGTGCTGGGCACCGCCGGCATGCCGCATATTCTCATGCGGTTTTTTACCGTGCCGTCGGCGCAGGCTGCGCGCACTTCGGTGATCTGGGCGATGGCGATCATCGGTGGTTTTTATGTGCTGACGCTGTTTCTCGGCACCGGCGCCGCGATGCTGGTCGGGCCGACCGATATTCTGGCCGCCGATCGCGGCGGCAACATGGCCGCGCCACTGCTCGCGCAGTTTTTGGGTGGTGGTCCCGATTCCTTGCTCGGCAATCTCATGCTGTCGTTTGTCGCGGCGGTGGCATTCGCCACGATTGTGGCGGTGGTGGCGGGCCTGGTGCTGGCCGCGGCGTCGGCCATGAGTCATGACATCTGGGTCGGTGTCATCAAGGGCGAACACGCCACCGATGCCGAAGAAACCCGCGCCGCGCGCATCTGCTCGCTGATAGTAGGTACGCTCGCGATCGCCATCGGCATCCTGGCCCAGGGCCAGAACGTTGCGCATCTGGTCGCGCTCGCCTTCGCGGTCGCGGCCTCGGCCAATCTGCCGGTGATTCTGTTGACCTTGTACTGGCGGCGCTGCAATACGGCGGGGGTGGTCGCGGGTCTGGTGGTCGGCACTGGCGCTGCCATCGGTCTGGTGCTGGTATCGCCCAACATGACCTATCCAATCGCGGTGCGCGCCACCCAGCAGGCCGTGATCGAGACCCATCTCGCGCGTATGGCAAACCTCGGCGCCAGCGACCAAAGCGGCGAACTGCAGGCGCTGCACAAAGCAGTGGCGCTGGCCGAAACGGAAATCGCCAAACTCGGCAGCGCGACCACCAGTCTGGTCGGTCTCGAAGCGCCGTGGTTTCCGTTGCGCAATCCGGGCCTGGTGTCGATTCCTCTCGGTTTTCTCGCGGTCTTCATTGGCTCGTTGTGTTATCGCGATCCGCGCGCAGAAGACATGTGGGAAGAACTCTACGTGCGCTCCAACACCGGCATCGGCCGCAGCGGCGCCAGCAGCCACTGAGCTATTCATTGCGCGCGAGGCCCTACTCTTTCGCGCAATTCTTTCGCGCGCGGCGGCGCCTACAATCGCAACCAGCGGTGCTTCGCACCGCATAGCGGGAGCACAAGCATGCGCGACATCATTGCTGCGGCGGCGGCCGACTATCACCGCGATGGCGTGGTGTGTTTGAAAGGCATTCTCGATAGCGCCACCCAGGCCGCCATTGCCGAGGTCTACGCCTGGAGTCTCGCCAACCCCACGCCGTCGGGCTGCATGATGTATGCCGGCACGGACGGCGCGTTTTATCAGGACTTAAGCCACCCCGCCGCCGCGCATGCCTATCGATCACTGCTGGTCGATTCGGTCATTCCCGACATCGCCGCCGGGCTGTGGGGCAGCCCCGAGGTGTGGTTTCTGTACGAGCAGATCTGGTTGAAGGAAGCCGGTGCCGGACGCCGCACGCCCTGGCACCAGGACTCGCCCTATCTCGCGCTGGAAGGCGAACAACTGGCGGTGATGTGGATCAATCTCGAACCGGTCAGCAAACACAACGCGCTCGAATTCGTGCGCGGCTCGTGGCGCAGCACGCTCTACGACGGGTCTTCGTTCGACGCCGCCGACGATACCGCGCCGGTGTTTGGCCAAGGTTTGCCGCGGCTGCCCGATATCGAAGCCGAGAGAGCACGCTGGGATATCGTGAGCTGGGCGGTCGAGCCGAGCGACGTCGTGATCTTCCATCCCTCGACCCTGCATGGCGGCGGCGCGACCCTTAAGGGGCAGCGGCGCCGCACCTTGTCGCTGCGACTGTTCGGTGCCGATGCAGTGTTTGCCGCACGTCCGGGGCTCGCCCCGGCGCCGCTGGTGGCGGGCTTAGCTGAAACCTTACGCCCGGGTGATGCTTTTCGGCATCCCGCCTTTCCGCAACTGCGCCCCACTGCACAAGGTTTCGAGGCGATTCCGTTGCCGGTCGAAGATGGTCATCGCGTCAATGTGATGGCGCGCCTGCAAGGCGCTTGAATCATGTAGGCGCGAATTTATTCGCACATTCATTTTCGTGGCGCGCCATTTAATGTGCGAATGAATTCGCACCTACAGTTTTACGTTGTGTTTGTCGCACAGCAGTTCACGCCATTCGGTGAGGATGTCAGCGACGTGGCCGGTCATCTCGGTATCGGGTTCGAGGCCGAAGTCGTTTTCTTCCAGGGCATCGAGATGCGCGGCGATGGTGTCCTCGACGGCGCCGTCGCGCAGCAGCTCAAACACGGCGGGTAGATATTCGTCGTAATCGTTGCGTGCCACCGGGCTGTTGGAGACCCCGGCCGGATCCCACACGTAGTGCAGCACTTCGTCGACGCGACGCCACAGTTCCTGCTCGTAAGGTGAAGACTGCTGGCCCATGTTTTTCTCACTCCGTCGCGACATGCGTTTGTTGAGCGCAGTTTACTGATTCAGCGCCGCCTGCGCAGGTCGGCGTGGTCTGCCCTCACCCCAGCCACTGAAAAGCAAGCAGCGAGCCGGCATAACCAAAACCGAAATAAGCGGCCAGCGCGAGCACAAAACCGGCCAAGGCAGCGAGCCTGTGTCCCGCCTGCCGCGAACGCACGAGATACACCGGCACAAATACCAGCGAAAGCCCGAGCACGCCGATGTTCAACCATTTCGATTTTTTGAACTGCCGCTCGCGGGCGTCGATATGCACCCAGCCAAAGATCAGCGCCGAGACCACCACGATGGAGCTCCACAGGAACACTTGATTCCACGCGCGCGGCGCATCCTGCAGCCACACATCGCAGGCCCCGAACACGAAGGTCAGCGCGAAGATGGCTACCAGCAATAGACGTTTCATAAGGCCCGTACTCAACGCGCCGATGGGCGCGATCGCCCGCCAGTTTAGCCCGAGAACGGGCATCAACCGCAGTCGCGTGCGCTCGAAAGCCACTGTCCGCGACTCGAGGTATCGGCTATAAATCCAACTCCAGCATTCATCCAGAAGGGCGCAGCATGTCGGTCAGCATCTCGACCAGCCGGTCACTCAGCACTCGGCGTGTCTCATGGGCGTGGCTGCTGGCAGGGGCGACCTGCGTCCTGTTTGGCGTAATGGCGATGGAGTTCAACTTCGCGCTGCGCGCCGACAGCGCCAACTGGTGGGCGCAACTGCAGGCCAGCGTGACCGGCGAAACCTACAGTCTCGGGCCGGCGTCGGCCCATGCCATGTATCCGACCTACCGCGAGTCCCTGACCGCGATGAGCTCACACACCGCCCTCGGCGGTGCCGCGCTCACGCTCGCGGTGCTGCAATTCATACCTGCGCTGCGGCGGCGTTATCGCCTCGCCCATCGGCTCGCCGGTGGTCTGGTGATGCTCGGCGTCGGTGCCTCGATGGTGGGCGCGCTCAGTTATCTGGCCCGTACGCCACTGGCCGACATCTACGCAAGCCCGGGATTTGGTCTCGCCTTATGGGCACTGGCGCTCGCCTGCCTCGCCTATCTCAGTCTGGCCGTGCTTGCGCTGCGGCGCCGGGATTATCGCTCGCACATGGGTTTTATGGCCTTGATGATGGGCACCCTGCTGACCGCGCCGGTGCTGCGTATTGAATGGGCCCTGTTCGGCATCACCGGCGCCTATGACATGGACGAGGTCAATCAAGGCGTGGTGGCCTCGCTCGCGGTGCTGTGCAATCTCATCATGGCCTTGTGGATGCATCACGTCGGCGCCGGTGATTTGCCGGCGCGACGCCGCGCAAGCGTGCCGACGGCGCCCTTGCTGAAATTTTTTGGTTACGGCGCGTCGGCGGTCATCGTGCATGAAGGCCTGCTTGCACCCCACGGCATCGATCTCATCGCCGCCTGGCGCGCAGCCGGCGAAAGCCTGCCCGCCGTGGCTGCGGTGTGGGCACTGCCTGCCGCGTGGCTCGCCGCCACTGCGCCGCGCGAGATTGCGCGCGTGGTGGCGGGGCACACACCGTCACGCCTCAGCCACACCTTGCTGATCGTGACTGGCCTCACCGCCCTGCTCATCGCCGTGCTCCACACGGAAACTGCGGTAGACAGCGTGGGTTTGCGTTTCTATTGGGCGGCCTACGGCCTCGTGACACTCGGTCTGCTGCTCGCCGCAGGTTTCTCCACCCGCGCGGATGAACCGTGGACCTTGCTGGGTTTGTTCCTCGCGCT
>CAMCBY010000197.1 GCA_945873015.1 Klebsiella pneumoniae | reverse complement strand
CGCAGACGATGGTCACGATCACCGCGTCGCGTACTTCGCTCGACACTTTGAGCGCCGCGACCAGCGCGCCGCCCGAGGAAATTCCGCAGAAAATGCCTTCCTCACGCGCCATCGCACGGGTCATGTCTTCCGCCTGCGGCTGGGTGACGTCGATGATGCGGTCGACGCGACTCGCGTCGTAAATCTTCGGCAGATAGGCCTCTGGCCAGCGGCGGATGCCCGGAATACGTGCGCCGTCGCCGGGCTGCACGCCAATGATCTGAATCGCCGGGTTCTGCGCTTTCAGGTACTGCGAGTTGCCCATGATGGTGCCGGTGGTGCCCATGGTCGCCACAAAATGCGTGACCATGCCGCGCGTGTCGGCCCAGATCTCGGGGCCGGTGCTGCCGTAATGGGCGAGCGGATTGTCGCGATTGGCAAACTGGTCGAGCACCCGCCCTTCGCCGCGCGCTTCCATCGCCGCCGCCAGATCGCGCGCCGCTTCCATGCCGGCCTTCTCCGATACCAGCACCAGCTCGGCGCCATAGGCGCGCATCGCCGCACGGCGCTCGGCGGTCATGTTGTCGGGCATGATGAGAACCATGCGATAGCCTGCCATCGCGGCCACCATCGCCAGCGCAATGCCGGTATTGCCGCTGGTCGCTTCGATGAGGGTATCGCCGGGTTTGATGTCGCCGCGCGCTTCAGCATGTTTAATCATGCTGAGGGCGGGCCGGTCCTTGACCGAACCGGCGGGGTTGTTGCCCTCGAGCTTGGCGAGGATCACGTTGCTGGTATTACCCGGCAGCCGCTGCAGGCGGACCAAAGGTGTATTGCCGACGAAATGTTCGAGTGTGGGCCAGTTCATCGCGACAGTTTACCGAAAAGCGTGCGCGCGGGTGGCACGCGCGAACGGCTCACGGCGCACTCAGTAGTGCAGGCCTACGGACAGCACATGGAAATTCATGCCCGGGTTGCTGTCGCCGAGGCCGGCGTTGGACTGGTGCTGATAACGGTACATGAGCTCGTACTGGCCACTGCCGCCAAAACGCGCACCGATGCCGAGATGGCTGCCGAAGGCAAACGGGATATCGAAGTTCTTGTCGTTGATCTCGTTGCGGGTGTGCAGATGTAGGCCGACGCCACCTTCGATGAACGGCGCGAAACCGCCCTTGGGATCCATTTCGTAGCGCAATACCGGGGTCAGGCCAAAATCGAACAGTTCGTCCTGACCGCTACGGCCGTGGGTACTGTTCCAGAAATTGATGCCGAACTCGACGAAGCTGACCGCATGCCAGTCCCCAACCTGAAACCACTCGGGTTTGATGTCCCAGCGCAGATTGGCGCCGTAACGCTCCGCATCAACCGTATCTTCGGAGAAGCCGCCTTCGACAATGATGGCGTCAGGCTTGAAGTCAAAAGCCGCGACCGGGGTCGCGGTGACCAAAGAGGCAAGCAGTGCGCCGCCGACGGCGCCAGACAGAACAGTACGTTTCATGCTGGATGAAAACCCGTTGTTGTTGTTTTGGGAAGTCTAAGGCTAGCGGTTCGAGCCAGGGCGTTCAACCAAGGCACTTTCGTGCTTCGGCACCAGCGGCAGACTCAGCACGAAGGCATCCTCGCGACCATTGCGCGCAGGGTAATAAGCGCGACGCGTGCCGACGTGGCGAAAACCGAGATCGAGATACAGCTTGAGTGCACCGGCGTTGGACGGCCGCACTTCGAGATACGCAATACGCGCGCCGTGTTCGGCGCCGGTATTGAGCAAGTGATGCATCATGGCACGCGCATAACCTAAGCGGCGGGCCTCGGGCGCGACACACACGTTGAGGATGTGACTTTCCTCCACCGCCACCGACATGATGCCGTAACCAGCGAGCGCCTTGCCGGTATCCAGCACCCAGCAGCAATAGCCGACACGCAAACAGTCGGAGAAGATGCCCGCAGACCACGGGAACTCATAAGCACGCCGTTCAATGTCGTGCACCGCCTCGATGTCTTCGTCCTGCATCGGACGGATGGCGGCGCTGTCAGTTTGCAGTTGGGCGCTCATACGACGCTCGCTGCATGCTCGCGGTAGGTGGCGAGTGCCATGCGCAGATCGTCCCAGGCTTTGCGTTTCTCGCCGGGGGAGCGCAGCAGATAGGCGGGATGGTAGGTCACGACCACAGGTATCGACCGATCTCCGTAATGGTGCAATTGCCCGCGCATACGCCCTATCGGTGTGTCTACCTTGAGCAGATTCTGCGCGGCGATGCGGCCGACTGCAAGAATAATGGTCGGTTCGATGAGGGCTATCTGACGCTCGAGATAGGCGCTGCAGGCCAAAACCTCGTCAGGGTTGGGGTCGCGATTGTTGGGTGGTCGGCATTTGAGAATGTTGGCGATGAAGACCGCCTCACGCGCCAGCCCGACGGCGGCCAGCATGGCATTGAGCAATTGGCCGGCGCGGCCGACGAAGGGCTCGCCCCGCTTGTCTTCCTCGGCACCCGGCGCCTCGCCCACCACCAGCCAGCGCGCCTGACGGTCCCCCACACCGAACACCGTCTGCGTGCGGCCCTCGGCCAGCGCACAACGCCGGCATTCGGCCACACAGGCGACCAGTGCCGGCCAGTCGAGGGTGGCCGGCGCCGGCCACTCGCTGGCGTCAGCAGGCGCCGCCAGCGCTGCCGACGCGTCGTTTAGCGTCGCTTGTTCGAGGTCTTCACCACGCGCGCGCCATACGTCGATGCCCATACGTTTTAACATCGCCCTGCGTCGTGGGTCGAGCGTCGACATAGCCGGCGTCAGCCCCGCTCGCGCGCTTGCGGATGTTCGCGATGCACCGGAAACAGGATACGGTTCAACGCGTTGATATAGGCCTTGACCGCCGCCACGATGATGTCGGTATCAGCGCCCTGGCCGTTGACGATGCGCCCGGCGTGTTCGAGGCGCACGGTGACCTCGCCCTGGGAATCGGTGCCGGTGGTGATGGCGTTGACCGAGAACAATTGCAGGTTGGCGCCGCTTTTGACTATCGATTCGACCGCCTTGTAGGCGGCGTCCACCGGCCCGTCGCCACTTTCCTCGGCCGAGCGCTCATCACCGTCGATATTCAAAGTGACCGCCGCGAACGGCACTTCGCCGGTCGCCGACTCGCTGCGCATGGCGACCAGCCTGATACGTTCGCTGGTCTCGCTCGGCGCGCTGTCCGAGACCAGCGCCTGCAGGTCTTCGTCATAAATCTCGGACTTGCGGTCGGCCAGTTCCTTGAAGCGCCCGAAAGCCTCGTTCAATTCCTGCTCACGCGCAAACTCGAAGCCGAGGTCCTTCAGGCGCGCGCGAAACGCCGCGCGCCCCGACAGTTTGCCGAGCACGATACGATTGGTATTCCAGCCGACATCCTGGGCGCGCATGATTTCGTAGGTCTCACGATGTTTGAGCACGCCGTCCTGGTGGATGCCGGATTCGTGGGCAAAGGCGTTGGCGCCGACGATGGCCTTGTTCGGCTGGACCGGGAACCCGGTGATGGACGAGACCAGACGCGAGCAATTGAGAATTTCGGTGGTATCGATACGGGTATCGCAGTCGAAGGCGTCCTGACGGGTGCGCACCGCCATCACGATTTCTTCCAGTGAGGCGTTACCGGCGCGCTCGCCGAGACCATTGATGGTGCATTCGACCTGCCGCACGCCGGCGCCAATAGCCGCCAGCGAATTGCCGACCGCCAAGCCTAGGTCGTTATGACAGTGGGCGGAGAACACCGCCTTGTCGGCATTCGGCACCCGTTCGATGACATTGCGGAAGAACTGACCGATGGCGTCCGGCAGTCCATAACCGACGGTATCCGGCAGGTTGACGGTGGTGGCGCCGGCAGCGATCACCGCCTCGACCACGCGGCATAGAAAATCGAGTTCCGATCGGCTGGCGTCCTCGGCCGAAAACTCGACATTGTCGGTGTACTGGCGTGCCCGCTTGACGGCGCTGACCGCGGCTTCGAGCACGGCCTCGGGTTCCATACGCAATTTTTTCTGCATGTGGATGGGCGAGGTCGCGATGAAGGTGTGAATGCGCATCGAGCGCGCATCCTTCAACGCTTCGGCCGCACGGTCGATGTCCTCGTGGGCGGTACGTGCCAGGCCGCACACCGTGCAGTCCTTGATCATGCGTGCGACTGCCCGCACCGCTTCGAAATCACCCGGGCTCGCGATCGGAAAGCCGGCCTCGATGACATCCACCTTGAGTCGTTCCAGCGCTTTGGCGATACGCAGCTTGTCGGCCTGGGTCATGGCCGCACCCGGGCTCTGCTCACCGTCACGCAAGGTCGTATCAAAAATGATCAGGCGGTCTCGGGACATGCGCAAACTCCGGTGGCGCGCCTTAACGCATGAGGGCTTTCAGGCAGGCGGCAAGAATAACGGTATCGGTGCGACGATGCGACGGCGCAACGCAGTGGAGGTCATCATTGGCATCGCTCGGCGCAGTGCAATATGCACCTTGTGACGCGTGGAGCACATCCGTTAGGCTCGACCGCAGTCGGCTGTGTCGCGCCCGCGTCACGCGCCACAGGAATATTCATCACAAGGAGGTTCACCCATGTCCGCGCTGATTCGTCGCCATCACATCCTGCTGCTGCTTGCCCTGCACGGTTGCGCTGCCGAGGTGCCGGTCTACACGCCGCCACCGGCGCGGCCCGCTGAAGATCTCGGCATGGATAACACCAGCCCGAATGATGCCCAGCAAGGGCGCGCCAGCGGCGTGCGCGGCATGAATTATGATGAGTTGTTGGCCTGTGCGAACGACAAGGCCGGCATCACCGGCCAACAGAAAAAGCTGCACACGCAACTGGGCGGCATCAACGCCCTGAAAAATGCCATCGATGCGGAAGGTGCAGCGATTGAAACCAGCCGCCGGCTGGTCGATGCACGCAGCGAAAAATCAGTCGATACCTTCAATGCGCGCATCCAGCAGTATCAAACCACGGTGCGCGACCTCAAGACTGATGTCGATGCCTATAACAGCAGTGTGTCCGAAGCGAACACCGCGGCCCGCGCCTACGGCATCGCGTGCGCCAACCGTCCGTTCCGCGAATCAGATCGGGAAAAACTACCGGCCGAGCTGCGCGATTTGATGGCTAAAGATTCAGAGCCCTTTGACCTGCCGACGGTATTCGACGACGACAAGAGCTAGACCGAGCACCCAAACCCGTGGACCGACCGCGACCACGGGTGGTTACTATGCGCCCTGGTGTTTTTTCAACCCGGGGAGTCACGCATGAAATTCTGGACCATCGAACAGCGCGGCGGCGTCGTTGTCGCCGCCTATAACAATCCACCAACCAATTACCTCGTCGGCGAGGCAACCAGCGAACTGGCGGCCCTGATCGAGTCCTGGCGCGCGCCCGAGGTGCGCGCCGTGGTGCTGACCGGCGCGGTACACGAGCGTTACATCACCCATTACAGCGTTGAGGAACTGGTGGCCTGGGATGGCGCTCCGGACAAGCTGCGGGCGATGGCCTACGGCATGATCCACGGCTATCACAATTTGCTGCGCTCACTGGCCTACCTCGATACGCCGGTGGTGGTAGCCATGACCGGTGACACCATGGGCGCCGGCCTCGAGCTGTCATTGAACTGCGACATCCGCGTCGCACAGCGCGGCGATTTCCGCATCGGCTTTCCGGAAGTGGCGCTGGGCATTCTGACCGGCACCGGCTCACAACTGCTGGCGCGGATCATCGGCCATGGACGCGCAATGGATTTCCTCATGCGCAGTCGCACGGTCTGCCCACAGGGCGCACTCGAGCTTGGCATCGTCACGGAACTCGCCGACGACGCCCGTGCACGCGCAATCGAAATCGCCGAAGGCCTCGCCAGGCTCTCACCGGTGTCGGTCATAGGCGCCAAACGTGCCATCAATCGCGGCGCCAATCTGCCGATTGAGGAGGGCTTGCGCATCGAAGCGGAGGAATGGTTGAAGACTATCGTCACGCCCGAGGCGATGGCACTCATGAAGGACTATGTCAGTCAGCCGTTCGATGAGCGACGCGCATGGATACGCGCGCATGGCGTGCCGCCGGCGGCAGGAGCGGCTATCGGCGCCTGAACGCTTGAGTCCTTACTTGGCAGCGAGCCGGGCAACACCTAAGCTCGCTGTCCCCTATCCCGTCAAGGTTATGCAATGGAGCCGTTCAAACGCGATTACCTGACCGACTTCGACCTCACCGACACCGAACTCAGCGAGCGCTGGGACGATGTCGTCGCGGCCATGCACGCCGGCTGTCCGGTCGCACGCAGCGAGGTGGGCGAAGGTTATTGGGTCGTGCACAACTACAAGGATGTCATTCAGTGCACCAAGGACTGGCGCACGTTTTCCTCGGCCGATGGTTTTATGGTCAACCGCCCGCCAGGCATGCCCTATTTTCCACCGGCG
The DNA here is from genome assembly GCA_945873015.1 of Klebsiella pneumoniae. GTDB lineage: Bacteria > Pseudomonadota > Gammaproteobacteria > JADJYF01. The sequence continues at coordinate 1,079 of CAMCBY010000197.1, read as the reverse complement.
GAAGTCGACCCACCCTTGCAACGCGCCTTGCGCGCGGTGCTTGAACCGTTCTTGAAGCCGCGCGCGGCGGCCGCTTTTGAGCCGCAAGTGCGCGCCCATGCCAATGCATTGATCGATATCTTCATCGAGCGTGGTGAAGTCGAACTGGTCAGTCAGTTTGCCAATCCGCTGCCGCAGTATGTGTTTTCTACAGCAGTGGCCGGCATGGACCGTGAGGAACTGCCCTATCTGCTCAACGCCTTCAGCTTCGTCGGCCCGGAATCGGAACGCGCGCAGAATTTTCTGAACGGCATGACACGTATCGAACGGTATATGCGCCAGCGCCAGGGCGAAACGTCGCGCGGCGATATCGTCGATGCCTTGCTCGCCTTTGAGCACGAGGGTTTCAGTTGGGAAGACAAGGTCGGCACGTTATGCCAGCTCACCATCGGCGGCATCGGTACGACCGGTTATGCCTTTTCCGGCGGTTTGTATCATCTCGCCACCCATCCCGCCGATCGCCAACGGCTGGTCAATGATCCGTCATTGATCCCGCAGGCGCTGGATGAATTCCTGCGCCTGTATCTGGGGGTGGTCAACATGGCACGGCGCGTCAAACAAGAAGTGGAAGTCAGCGGCGTAAAAATGCAGGAAGGTGACCGCGTGCTGCTGTCCTATGGCGCGGCCTGTCGCGATCCTTCGTTGTACAAGGAACCAAACAAAGTCGATATCGACCGACGCGCAACCGCCCATCTCGCTTTCGGCGCCGGTGTACATCGCTGTATCGGCGAATCCCTGGCGCGGGTGGTGCTGCGCTTCGGTTACGAAGAATTCCTGAAACGAATTCCCGAGTTCGGCGTTGCCGCAGACTTCACTCCAGAGTACGAAACCGGCAGCACGCGCCACATGGTGCGCCTGCCGCTGCAATTTGCCGCCGCACATACAGACCAGGCGGGCGGTGCTCGATGAAGAATACAACACCGACCGTCATTTTCGTGCATGGCGGTTTTCACGGCGGCTGGTGCTGGCGGCGCGTGGCAGCGCCGTTGCGGGCGGCGGGCTGGCAGGTCTACACGCCGACCTTGACCGGGCTCGCCGAT
>CAMCBY010000196.1 GCA_945873015.1 Klebsiella pneumoniae | reverse complement strand
CATATCCTCGCGTTGATTACCCGGCACTATCACACCCTCGCTGAGCAGTTTACGCAGGATCCGCCGACGCTGGTGCCGGTGTTTCTGCGTGGCGCACAGTGGGGCGTGTCGGAATGGTGTGCCGGTTTTCTGCTTGGCACTGCGTTTGATCGCGATACCTGGGCGGCGCTCATGGAAGAACAGCCCGAATGGTTTACGCCCTTGAATGTGCTGGGTATAGGCGACGACGACGACATCGAAGAGGAATATCCGGACCTTGATGCTGCTTTCGATGCGGTGGTGGTGGCGGTGCAGGATATCGCGCGGCATTTTCGCGCCGAACGGTTGGCGGGCCCCGACCCGCGTGCAGTGGATTTTTCGGCACCGGCGCCCATCGTGCGCGAAGCCGCCAAGACCCCGCGTAATGCGCTGTGTCCCTGCGGCAGCGGCAAGAAATTCAAAAAGTGTTGTGGCGACGATGAGCGCGTCACGAACTGAGCCGCGCGCAGTAGCCGCCAGCATGCTGCCGCGCCCACGTATCGTGCAGCGCGCGGTGCCGGGCGATGCCTTCCTGCCGGCTGAACTGCATGCTGTCACGCGCCGTGTGCTGGCCGCGCGCGGTATTACTTCTCCCGCGCTGCTCGATACTTCGCTGAAAGGTCTGCTGCCGGCCACCGAACTCGGTGGCAGTGCCGCCGCCGTGCGTTTGATTGCCGAAGTCATGCACAGCGGCGGACGGATAGTGGTGGTCGGCGATTTTGATGCCGATGGTGCGACCAGCACCGCGCTCGCGTTGCGCGCCCTGCGCGCGATGGGCGCTGCGGATGTCGGTTATCTGGTGCCGAATCGTTTTGAATACGGTTACGGCCTGACGCCGGAAATTGTCGACCTCGCCGCGCAACAGCAACCGACACTCATCATCACCGTCGATAACGGCATTTCCAGCATTGATGGCGTGGCGCGTGCGCGTGAACACGGCATCCGCGTGTTGATTACCGATCATCATCTGCCCGCCGCCACTCGTCCGCTTGCCGACGCTATCGTCAATCCGAATCTGCCGGATTGCCTGTTCCCGAGCAAATCGCTGGCGGGCGTGGGTGTGATTTTTTATGTGATGACGGCCTTGCGCACCTACCTGCGCGAGCAAGGCTGGTTCAGCAGTCGTGGTATTGCCGAACCGAATCTTGCGACCTTGCTCGACCTAGTCGCGCTCGGCACGGTGGCCGACGTCGTGCCGCTCGATCAGAACAACCGACGCCTGGTGGCGCAGGGGCTGGCTCGTATTCGCGCCGGCCAATGTCAGCCTGGTATCAGCGCACTGATTGCCGTCGGTGGCCGTAATCGCGCGCGTCTGACCGCCAGCGACCTGGGGTTTGCGGTCGGCCCACGCCTGAATGCCGCCGGCCGCCTGTCGGATATGTCCTTGGGCATAGAGTGTCTGCTCGGCGACAACCCGGACAGATGCGCGGCGATTGCGGAACAACTCGACGCGCTCAATCGCGAACGGCGTGAACTCGAAGACGTGATGCGTGAAGGCGCCTTTGAAAGCATCGAAGCCGAACTCAAGCGTCATCTCGGTGCCGAACTGCCCGCAGCGTTTTGTGTGTTTGACGAGGACTGGCACCAGGGTGTGATCGGCATCGTCGCGGCGCGTGTGAAAGACCGCTTTCATCGCCCGAGCATTGCCTTTGCGCCGGCCGACGATGACACCCTCAAAGGTTCGGCGCGTTCGATCCCGGGCCTGCATATTCGTGATGCACTCGATGCGGTGGCCGCACGCCATCCCGAGTTATTGACGAAATTCGGCGGCCACGCGATGGCCGCCGGCCTGGTGCTGGCACGCGATGCCCTGCCGGCATTTCGTGCGGCTTTCACCGCCGAGGTTGCGTCGCTGCTCGATGCGCAGACCCGCGAACGGCGCATCGATACCGATGGCGAATTGGTCGCCGGTGAGTTTTCCCTGCCACTCGCCCGCGAGTTGGCGGCGATAGCGCCGTGGGGCCAGGGTTTTCCGGAGCCGCGCTTCGAGGGCGTATTCCGCGTTGAAGACCGCCGCGTAGTGGGTGGCAAACACGCACGACTGGTGTTGTCGCCGCGCGATGGGCGCGGCACAGTCGCTGCCATCGCCTTCAGCGCGGCCGGCGAGCCGTGGTTCGCCAAGGCTGAGAATATTCACGCGGTGTATAAGCTCGATGTCAACGATTACGGCGGCATCGAGACCGTACAACTGGTGGTGGACTACGCCTGCGCGGTGTAACTGCGGTTGGTCATCGTCCGCCCAGCCGTTACAATAACGCGGCTTTTCAACTCTTTATTTCAAGGTCGTCATGGAACTCAATCCCACCTACAACGCCATCAAAGACATGCAGTCCCGCATCGAAGCGTTACGGGGGTATCTTTGACTACGCTGAAAAAGCCGAACGTCTGATAGAAGTCGAGCGCCTGCTGGCTGAGCCCAAGGTCTGGGACAATCCCGAACATGCCCAGGAACTGGGCCGCGAGCGTGTCGCCCTTGAACGGGTGGTGGTGACCCTCGACAAACTTTCCAAGCGTCTGACCGATGCGTGCGATCTGCTCGATCTCGCCGACGAGGAAGATGACCTCGATACCGCGACTTCGGTGCAGAAAGATGTTGCCGAGGCCGAGGCGCAACTGGCGGACCTCGAGTTCCGCCGCATGTTTGCCGGCGAGATGGACGCCAACAACGCCTTTCTCGATATCCAGGCCGGTTCCGGTGGCACCGAAGCGCAGGACTGGGCGGAAATGCTGCTGCGTATGTACCTGCGCTGGGGCGAGCGTCGCGGTTTTAATCCGGAACTGCTGGAAGCGTCGTCCGGTGAAGTCGCAGGTATCAAGAGTGCGACCGTCAAGTTCACCGGCGAATATGCCTTTGGCTGGTTACGTACCGAGACGGGTGTACATCGTCTGGTGCGCAAATCGCCGTTCGATTCCGGCAACCGTCGCCATACATCGTTCTCGTCGGTGTTCGTGTCGCCGGAAATCGATGACAACATCGAGATTGATATCAATCCGGCGGATTTACGCACCGATACCTATCGCGCGAGTGGCGCCGGCGGCCAGCACGTCAACAAGACCGATTCGGCGGTGCGTATTACGCACATCCCGACCAATACCGTGGTGCAGTGTCAGAACGAACGTTCGCAGCACAAGAACCGCGATCAGGCCATGAAGATGCTGCGCGCCAAACTCTATGAGCAGGAAATTTTCAAGCGCCAGGAAGCGCAGCAGGCGATTGAAGACAGCAAGTCCGATATCGGCTGGGGCCATCAGATCCGTTCCTATGTGCTCGACCAGTCGCGCATCAAGGATCTGCGCACCGATGTCGAGACCGGCAATCCGCAGGCGGTGCTCGACGGTGGGCTCGACATGTTCATCGAAGCCAGTCTGAAAATGGGGCTTTAAGGTTGTGCGCTGTCCCGCAATGAATCTTCGTAATTGGCTTGCTCTCGAACCGCCATGCGGCGTTACTTGTCGTCGCAATAGCCCTGCTATCACTCCTCCGCGCGCCTTGCCTCGCACTCCGCCGGCCGCGCGAATTATCGAAGTTCATCACGGGACAGCACACTAGATGGCCGATCACGAAGAAACCGGTACCGAAGCGGGGCTGATTGCCCAGCGTCGCGCCAAGCTCGAACAGTTGCGCGCGAGTGGCGATGCCTATCGGAATGACTTCCGGCGCGATGCACTGGCGGGCGATCTGCATGCGCGTTACGCCGACAGCAGTGCCGCTGACCTCGAAGCCGCTGCGATCCGTGTCGCCATCGCTGGGCGCATGATGACCCAGCGTGTGCAGGGCAAGACTTCGTTTGCCCATGTCAAAGACATGAGTGGCGCGATTCAGTTGTTCGTCAAACGTGATGCCTTGGCGGAAGGCACTTACGACGAATTCAAGAAATGGGATCTCGGTGACATCGTCGGTGCCGAGGGCGTGGTGTTCCGCACCCAGAAGGGCGAACTGTCGATCGTGGTCGACAAGCTGCGCCTGCTGACCAAATCGCTGCGGCCGCTGCCGGACAAATGGCATGGTCTGACCGATCTCGAGGCGCGTTATCGGCAGCGCTATCTCGACCTCATCATGAACGATGACACGCGTCGGGTATTTCGTATCCGCACTGCGGTGGTGGAGTTCATCCGGCGCTTCCTCAACGATCGCGGTTATCTCGAAGTCGAGACGCCGATGATGCAGGTGATGGCCGGTGGCGCGGCGGCGCGGCCCTTCATCACCCATCACAACAGTCTCGACATGGACTTGTACTTACGCATCGCGCCGGAGCTGTATCTGAAGCGTCTGGTGGTGGGTGGTTTCGAGCGTGTGTTCGAGATCAATCGTAACTTTCGTAACGAAGGTCTGTCGCCGCGCCACAATCCCGAGTTCACCATGCTCGAGTTCTACGCGGCCTATGCGGACTATCGCGATCTCATTGACCTGACCGAGACCATGCTGCGTGAACTTACCCTCGCGGTGCTCGGCAACAGCGTGGTCGAGTATCAAGGCAAACAATACGACTTCGGTCAGCCGTTTCCGCGTATGACCGTGGTCGAAGCGATTCTTGCGTTTAATGCCGATGTCAGTGCCGCGGAACTCGCGAGCGACGAAGGCGCACGTGCGGTCGCCGCGCGTCTCAACGTGCCGCTGGAAGCGGGTTACGGACGCGGCAAAGTGCTGGTCGAAATTTTCGAGAAGACCGCCGAACCGAAACTCGATGGCCCCTTGTTCATCACGCAGTATCCGGCCGAAGTGTCGCCGCTCGCGCGGCGCAACGACGACGACCCGTTTGTCACGGATCGCTTCGAGTTCTTCGTCGCCGGGCGCGAAATCGCCAACGGATTTTCGGAGTTGAATGATCCCGATGACCAGGCCGAGCGTTTCCGCGCCCAGGTCGCGGCCAAAGCCTCGGGCGATCAGGAAGCCATGCCCTACGACGAGGACTATGTCACGGCGCTCGAATACGGCATGCCGCCGACGGCGGGCGAGGGCATCGGTATCGATCGCCTGGTGATGCTGTTGACCGATTCGCCCTCAATTCGTGACGTACTGCTGTTTCCGCATATGCGGCCGCGCGGCTAGGCAGGCGGTGCGGTTGCCGCGGCTGCGCGGCATGCGCATACTTTGGCTCCCTGACCCGCAGCTCACGTTTGGAGATTTCCCATGGACAAGAAGCTTGCATTGACCCGTGCCGCCTCGGCGTTTGCCGCCACGCTGGCCGCTGCGCCCATGGCGCAGGCCTCCGATAACCCGTTCTCCATGGTCGAGTATCAGGGCGCGATGCGTATCGCCGCCGACCAGGGCGAGAAGAGCTGTGGCGGTGGTGGCAGCGAGATGACGTGTGGCGCCAGCATGGACATGGGCAAAGGCAGTGCAGCCAAGGACAGCGCCTCGGCCGAGGCGGCCAAGACAGAAGAAGCAAAGAAGACTGAAGCGCAAACTGCCGCGGGCAAGTAGCGCCGTCATATGGCCCTCACGGCGTCGCCCCAGGGTGGGCGTCACCGTACAAAATTCGAATGCCGTCCGGTTCTCCACCGTGACGGCCCACCCCGCGCATTCAAGGTTTAATCCTCCCCGGCCGTTATCGACTCGGGACCTGCTGCGCTCCCAGGCCTAAGGGCCTCCCATCCAGGCGCTGCCGATCCGGGCAGCGCGGCCATCCTGCCGCGCCGCAAGCACTACCGGTAGCGGAGGCTGCGCCCATGGAGTCCATCACCTTTCTCACTGTCGTCAACGGACTCGCTGCACTGTTCGTGCTGTGTCTCGGCCTCGGCGTCGTCGCCATCGCGGTGCTGTATGTCATCGACGTCACCCAAACTACCCACGCCGTGCGGCGCAACTATCCGGTCATCGGCCGGCTGCGCTATGTGTTCGAAACGCTCGGTGAATATTTCCGCCAGTACTTCTTCGCGATGGACAGGGACGAGATGCCCTTCAACCGCGCCGAACGCTCGTGGGTTTATCGCGCCGCCAAGGGCGTAGACAGCACGGTGGCTTTCGGTTCGACGCGCGATCTGCGCACCGTCGGCACGGTGATCTTCGTCAATACCGCTTATCCGACCCTGGAAGAAGACGCTGCCCAGCCCTGCAATGTCACGATTGGCGCCAACTGTCGCACGCCTTATACGACCAGTTCGATTTTTAATATCTCAGGCATGAGCTACGGCGCGATCTCCAAACCGGCGGTGCTGGCTTTGTCACAAGGCGCACGCAAATCCGGGGTGTGGATGAACACCGGCGAAGGCGGCCTGTCGCCCTATCACCTCGAAGGCGGCGCCGACATCGTGTTTCAGCTCGGCACCGCGAAATATGGCGTGCGCGATGCCGAAGGCCATCTCAACGACGACAAGCTGCGTGCCATCGCCGCCCACGAACAAGTGCGCATGTTCGAAATCAAGATGAGCCAGGGTGCCAAACCCGGCAAGGGCGGCATCCTGCCGGCGGTCAAAGTCACACCTGAGATTGCAATGATTCGTGGCATCGAAGTTGGCGAGGCTTCCTTGAGCCCCAATCGTCATCCTGAAATCGTCAACGAAGGCGCGTTGCTCGACATGATTGAGCGCGTGCGCCGCGTGACCGGCAAACCGACCGGTTTCAAGGCGGTGTTTGGCTCGGACGTCTGGTTGGAAAAACTGTTCAAGGAGATCTGGCGCCGCGGTCTCGACAGCGCACCGGACTTCATCACCGTCGACAGCGGTGATGGCGGCAGCGGCGCCGCGCCCATGAGCCTCATCGATAACGTTGGCCTGCCGCTGCGCGAAAGCCTGCCACTGGTGGTCGACAAGCTGCAGGGTTATGGCTTGCGCGAGCGCGTCAAGATCATCGCGAGCGGCAAACTCGTCACGCCCAGCGACGTGGCGTGGGCGATTTGTATGGGCGCGGACTTCGTTACGTCTGCGCGCGGCTTCATGTTCGCCTTGGGTTGCATTCAGGCACTTCAATGCAACAAGAACACCTGCCCGACCGGCATCACCACCCACGATAGAAATCTGCAGCGTGGTCTCGACATCACCGACAAATGGGAACGCGTACGACGCTACGCCGAAACCATGCACCATGAAGTGGGTGTCATCGCCCATTCCTGCGGCGTGCCGGAGCCGCGTTTATTAAAACGTTTCCACTGCCGCATCGTGCAGGGCAACGGGCGTTCGATACCGATGAATGAGTTGTATCCCGATGTGCGGGTGCTGGCGATGCCGGACTACGACGAGGTGCGCGCCGTCAGCGCCCACTGAGAATCCTGTAGATACTCTGTTCAGTTGCAAGCGTTGGCTTGATGGCAATCACTAAAAAGCTTGGTTGAGTCGAAGGGCGTGCCGAGTTGAAGGCACGCCCACAGTCCGGTCAGGTATTTACGCATGACGGCACACAACGCCTGGATTTTCTTCTTGCCGCGTCCAACCAACGCGTCATAAAAAGCCTTGGTGCGCTCGTCGTGTCGGACCGCTGACATCGCCGGCATATACATCGCCGCACGCAGATAGGCGT
>CAMCBY010000195.1 GCA_945873015.1 Klebsiella pneumoniae | reverse complement strand
TGCTCGGATACGAACAGCGTGAGTGTGGCCAGCATCAGGCCGGCCTTGGCGTAGCTGCTCGCCCGCAGCTCGGCGCCGAGTTGCTCGGCGGCGGGCGGGGTGTCGTTCATGGCAAAGGCGCGGCGTTCAGGCGAGCGCCGCGACCAGTTGGCGGTGGGTGAGTTCCGGCTGTTCGCTCATCATGATGTGGCCGGAGCCAGCGATGGTCGCGACCGAACAATTGACCATGCCGGCCGCCAGTTGGCGCGCAGCGGGGGCCGGCGTCATACGGTCTTCGGTGCCACAGATGAAGGTGGTGCGAGCGCGGACCGCAGCCGCCGCTTCAAGGCCGTGGGCGTAGTCGTTGCAGGCTTTGAGATCAGTGTGCAGCAGCCCCGGCTGAGCCTTTTCCAATAAGCGCATGCTGGTATTGACGATGTTGATGCCAGCCACCGGGTTGGCGCCGTACTGTGCCGAGGCCGCATGGCCCCAGATCATCATCATGTCGCGCGACTCCGGCGCATTGGCCTTGGCCGCGTTCAACAACAGATCGCTGACCGGCATCGGGAAGGCCGCGCCGAGCAGCGCCAGGCGGCTGAAGCGTTCGGGCGCGAGACCCGCCGCTTCCAGCGCCACCAGCGCGCCCAGGCTGTGACCGGCGAGCGCCACTTCCTTGAGATTCAGCGCATCGAGCGCGCGCAGCAACCACGCCGCCATGGCTTCGACCGAACTCAAGGGTGCGCCACCGGAATGCCCATGCGCGGGCAGATCAGGGGCGATCACACTGCGCCCGATGTGCATGAAATAACGGGTGTGATAGACCCACACCGTGTGATCCATTGCGGCACCATGCACCAGCACCACGGTTGGTGCGGCGCCTTCCTGCAAGCGGCCTGCGGCGAATACCGGCTGACCATCGACTTCGAAATACATGACTGTCTCCTGCTCCGGTGGCCGGCTTATTTCTGCGAGCGGTAAAGCGCTTTGGTCAAATCTTCGATGAGATCCGCCGGGTCTTCGAGACCAATCGACAGCCGCACCAGACCTTCCGAGATACCGGCCGCCGCCAGGGCCGCCTCGTCCATGCGGCTATGGGTGGTCGAAGCCGGGTGAATGACCAGCGACTTGGCATCACCGACGTTGGCGAGATGGGAGAACACACTCAAGGTCTCAATCAGCTTACGGCCCGCCGCGCGGCCACCCTTGACCTCGAAACTGAACACCGAGCCGCTGCCACGGGGCAGCAGACGCTTGGCGAGTTCGTGGTCGGGATGACCTGGCAGGCAGGGATGTGTGACACCGCTCACCGCCTCGTGTTTGGCGAGGAATTCGGCAATGGTGACGGCGTTTTCAACGTGGCGCTGCATACGCAGCGGCAAGGTCTCCAGCCCCTGCAGCAACTGAAACGCGCTGGCCGGCGCGAGCGCTGCGCCGAAGTCGCGCAGGCCTTCGCGACGCGCGCGCATGATGTAGGCCTTGGGGCCAAACTCTTCGACGAAGTTTAAATCGTGAAAGCCGTCGTAAGGCTGACACAGGGTCGCGAAACGGCTCTTCGACTGTTCCCAGTCAAAACGCCCGCCATCCACCACCGCGCCGCCCAGCACTACACCGTGGCCGCCGATGAATTTGGTCAACGAGTGCACCACGATGTCAGCGCCGTGTTCGAGCGGTTGAATGAGATAGGGCGTGGTAAGCGTGGCGTCGATGATGAGCGGCACGCCGGCAGCGCGCGCCACCGCCGCCACCGCCGGCAGATCCAGCACCTCACAACGCGGGTTGGCAACCGTCTCGGCGAACATCGCCACCGTATTCGGCCGCACCGCGCGGGCGAAGGCCTGCGGGTCGCGCGGATCAACGAACGTCGTTTCGATGCCAAAACGCGGCAGGGTGTAGCGCAGAAGATTGTGCGTGCCGCCATAAAGCGCATGGGAGGCCACGATATGGGCACCGGCACCGGCGATGGTGGTCAGGGCCAGGTGGATGGCCGCCATGCCGCTCGCGGTCGCGACCGCACCCACGCCTTTCTCCAGCGCCGCGAGACGCTCTTCCAGCACCGCCGTGGTGGGGTTGGAAATACGTGAATAGACATGGCCGGAGCGCGCGATGTCGAAGCGCGAGGCGGCGATGTCGCTGTCTTCGAACACGAAGGACACGGTTTGATAGATGGGCACCGCGCGGCTGCCGAAAGCCGCGTCGGGGCGTTGCCCGGCATGCAGCGACAAGGTATCGAATCCAGGGTACCTGGGGCCGGACATCGCAAATTCTCCTGCGCTCGTGCGCTTAAAACCGGCCGGCATGGTAACTCGCCCGCACCCTGGTGAAAAACTGCCGCGCGCGTCCCCCGACGCTTTGGTCACGCCTCACTGCAGACAAAAAAAACCCCGTCCATTGGACGGGGTCGATAAGGATTGGTCGTGCACGTGTACGACCTTTCGGCACGACCGATACAACGTGGGCACGGAATACACGTTATGTCGCGGCGGCACAGCCGCGACCGCACATTCCTCCGCTGCATCGGTAGAAAACGGGAAACGGAACCCGTTGAGGAGATCTGTTAGCAAAACTGTTGCCAAGTTTTTTTTTGCTGACTTTACGGGCACTTGGCGGCGAGCGTCGGGGCAATTCCACAGCCCGTGTAAAGCTGATTGACAGATTTTGTCGCACCGCACGCGCCGCACTCGGGCTAATGCACTGTTCGTGCTGCGCTATTTGTCCGACACCGCACTGTCCATCGAATTGACACGGCCGCCGCCCAAATCCGCCTGGAACAGTTTGGCGCGCACGGTCTGGCGATATTCCGACGGTGGCACCGACAGTTCGCGCTCGAACAGGCGCGAGAAATAGCCGGCGTCCTGATAACCGACCCGATAGGCGATTTCGCCGATGGTGAGATTGGTTTTCTCCAGCAGTTCCTTGGCCAGCCGCACGCGGCGTTGTTGCCAGAACGCACGCGGACTTGCGCCGCTGGCTTGACGAAAGCGCCGGTCCAGGGTGCGCACGCTGACGCCGAGCCGCGCCGCCAGCTCGGCGACCGTGATCTGGGCGGCGACATTGGCCTCAATCCACAGTTGAGCTTCGACCACCACCTCGTCGGCGAGCGGTGCGAGGCCGCCGTCCATATAGCGGTATTCCTCGTAGGTGCGGCGAATCTCGTGGGAGAAATTGCGCTCCACATGCTGGGCAGTGGCACGGTCGAAAGTGCGCTCGATGAGATGCACCGAGACGTCCGCCAGGGAATTGATGCTGGCCGCGCAATAAAGCGCGCCGGCCTGGGTGATGAAGAACTGGCGCTTGAGATCGACCGCCGGATAATCGCGCTCGAAACGCTCGAAGTTGTACCAGTGGGTGGTCGCGGCGCGTCCATCGAGCAGGCCGGTATCGGCCAGCAGACTGACACCGGTACCGACCGCCGCAATCTGCGCGCCGCCTTCGTACTGCTCGATGAGCCACGCACTGAGCGGCGCAAGGCGGCGACGCAAAGTCGCAGGGTTGCGCCACAGGGCGGGCAGATAGACCACGTCAAAACGACCAGCGTCGGCCAACTGGCAGTCGGCGCGGATGGCGAGGCGCCCGTAGTCGTTCTGCCCGGCGAGCGCGGCTATCAGGCGCAGTTCGATATGGCCATCGGTACGCCGCTCGGACAAACGCCGGTCGGCCGCCGCCAGCCACATTTCATAGGGCAGCGCGGTGCCGGTGGCGAGCATGCCCGGGGTCAGGACGAAGCCGATGCGCAGACGCGCGGTGCGGGAACGATCGCTCATGGCAGTTGCGGGACAATGTGTCGCATATGGCCAAGTATATGACGCATATACCCGCATTGATCTCTCGCACTCTCCCTAGAATACCGGCCCATTCAGCACGGAGTGGCACCATGACCCGATTGCCAGTAATCGTAGGATTCGGCGGCGTCGGCCCGGCCGGGCGTTCGTCCTTTCACCATGCCTACCATCGCATCATCTGGGAAAGCATCGACAATACGCGCCGCCAGCGCACTGTCAGCGCGCTCGCCGCGATGATGAATCTGGGTTTTGTCAAAGGCGGCCAACTATGTCGTCCGGATGGCAGCCCCTTCGACCCTGCCGGCCTCACCGCCCTGCAACAGACGGTGTTGGAAGGCACCCTCATCCGCCGCCTCGAAGAGGCTCGTTTCAGTCCCGATCAGGTGACCGGCAACGCACTGATGTCGGTGCTCGGCGATGGCGGTAACGTCATCACCGTCGCGAGCCGCGATCTGCCCGATCCGCTGCCGCCCGGCTGGCAGGTGCTGGAGAGCCATGACGGCCGGGTCAGCGTCACGATTGCCGCCGGCAGTCAATTGGCGGTCGAGACCCGCCGCAAACTGGCAGTGCAATCCGGCGGCCAGTTGCCTAGCGGGTTCGACCCGGCAGCACTCTATCCCTCACGTTTTCATCCGCGCGGCCTGCAGCTCGCGATCATCGCGTCTTCCGATGCGGTGCGCTCGATGGGCATCGACTGGTCGACCATAATCAATACCGTGCATCCCGACGAAATCGCGGTCTATGCGGCGAGTGCGATGGCGCAGCTCGACAGCAACGGCACCGGCGGCATGTTGCAGGCACGCCTGCGTGGCAACCGCGTCAGCTCCAAACAATTGCCGCTCGGGCTCAACACCATGCCGGCCGATTTTGTGAACGCCTACGTGCTTGGCAGCGTCGGTGCGACCGGCGCCAATGCCGGTGCCTGCGCGACCTTCCTCTACAACCTGCGTCTGGCGGTGGAAGACATCCAGTCCGGCCGTCGGCGCGTGGCGGTGGTCGGCAACGCCGAAGCACCGCTGCTGACGGAAGTCATCGAAGGTTATGCCGCCATGAGCGCGCTCGCGACCGACAGCGACCTGTGCCGCCTCGATGGTGTGAGTGTGCCCGACTATCGCCGTGCCAGCCGTCCGTTTGGCGACAACTGCGGTTTCACCCTCGGCGAATCCGGCCAGTATTTCGTATTGATGGACGACACCCTCGCGCTCGAACTCGGTGCGCAGGTGCATGGCGCGGTGAGTGATGTATTCGTCAACGCCGACGGTTTCAAGAAGTCGATTTCGGCACCCGGCCCGGGTAACTACATCACGCTCGCCAAGGCAGTGGCGTCGGTGCGCGCGATGTTCGGCGATGAGGTGATTCGTAACCGCAGTTTCGTGCAGGCGCACGGTTCCAGCACGCCGCAGAACCGCACTACCGAGAGCCGCATCATGAATCTCGTCGCCGGCGCGTTCGGTATCGAAGACTGGCCAGTGACCGCCATCAAGGCGTTTGTCGGCCACTCCCTGGCACCGGCCAGCGCCGATCAGATGACCGTCACCTTAGGTGTGTTGCGCCACGGCGTGATGCCCGGCATCAAGACCATCGATAAACTCGCCGACGACCTCGATGACAGCCATCTCGCCATTGCCCTCAAGGACGTCGAACTCGGCGACCGCGCCGAAGTCGCCTTCCTCAACTCCAAGGGGTTTGGCGGCAATAACGCTACTGGCGCCGTGATCTCGCCGCACCGCACCGAAGCCATGCTCGCGCAACGTCATGGCGCACAGGCGATGGCGGCTTGGCGTGGCCGCCGCGAAGCGGTGCTGGAGAAAGCGCAGGCCTATGACGCCGAGTGTCTGGCCGGCCCGATGCAACCCATCTATCGTTTTGGTGACGCACTCATCGAAGAGAATGACATCACCATCGACACCGACGGTGTACACATTCCAGGCTTCGCCCACGAGGTCGACCTGCGTCTCGCCAATCGTTATGGCGACATGTGCGAATGAACGAAGCACGCGGCGATGCGACCCATTGTTTTGTTTGTGGCCCACACAACCCTATCGGTTTGAAACTCGCCTTCAAGGTCGAAGGCGAACATTGCCGCGGGGAGTTCACTTCACGCGATGAACATGTCGGCTTCGATGGTGTGACTCACGGTGGCATCGTGTTCAGTGTGCTCGATGACGCGATGGCCAACTGGTTCTTCCTGCAGGGCGCGCGTGGTTTTACTGCCAAAGCCGAGATTCGTTATCGCGCGCCGATGCCGGTCGGTGCGACCGCCACCATCGAGTGCACGGTGGTCAAACGCAAAGGCCGCTTACTGCAACTCGAAGCGAGCGCCGCAGACAAGGCTAGCGGCACCGTGTTCGCCGAATCGAGCGCGAGTTTTATGCTCGAAGACGGTGGGCCGCTTTAATGCCCGAGCAGAAAAGCTGCACGCGCTGCGGCGCGGCTTTCGGTTGCGGGCGCAACGATGCCGATTGCTGGTGCAACACTCTGCCGCCGCTGCCGGCGGCGGCGCTCGATGAATTGAAGGACTGTTATTGCCGGCGTTGTCTGACGGAGATTGTCGCCGCCGCCCATGTGCCGTCGGCACCTCCCGCTGCCACCGAATAATCCGCCAGTCGCTGCGCGCCGCTGCCTCGACGTCACCCGCGACGGCCTGCACGCCTACCGTTACAGGGGTTGACGGATTTCCCGCCGCTCGGTCAATAATGGCGGCAGGACGCGATGCAAGACATCCGCCCATCCCGCGCCAGAACGGGACACCTGACCTCATGCAAAGGGAGTGCATAGGCATGCAGGAATACGCACCGCTATCCCCCCCCTACCGCGTCTACATCGTGGACGATCATAAACTCGTGACCGAACTGCTGGCCCATCGCCTCAGTGCTGACTCGTCCATCAGTGTGGTGGGCAGTGGCAACACTGGCGCGGCGGCGCGGCACTTCGTTGCCGAGCAACGGGTTGATATTGTGCTGCTCGATATGGAAATCGGTCAGGAGGACGGTGTCGGTCTGGCGCGCGAACTGCTGGCTGTCGATCCGCGACTGCGCATCATCGGCTTGTCTGCCCATGTCTCCAGCCACTACCCGCTGACCTTGCTCGAAGCCGGTGGACGCGGTTATCTGTCGAAACGGATCACGGCGCGCGATCTTGCCGACAACGTGCGGCGCGTGGCGCGCGGCGACCTCGCGATCGGCGCCGACATCGCCTATCACCTCGCGACTGACGTACGCGATACTGGCCCGGTCAACAAACTGCGCTCGCTGACCGGCAAAGAAAGTGCGGTGCTCGCGCTGCTGGCGCGGGGATTTGCGGTGGAAGAGATTGCGCGCGATCTGCAGATGTCGGCCAAGACCGTGCAGGCCCATCGCAACAACATGCGGCGCAAGCTCAAGCTGCGCAGCGATGTCGAGCTGTGTCTGATGGCGCTGAAGGCAGGCTTCGTGCGCGTGCACGAAGCAAAATAGCCTCTGTAGGTGCGAATTCTTTCGCACATTAAATGCCGGGGATGGATGCTGAACCGCGCCTCTGATGTGCGAATGAATTGAGTGTAGGTCTCAAACTGAGCGTCGGCCCGTGATCTTTTTGTGGGTCAGACTTCAGTCTGACATTCACAGGCGATTGGCGGCAGGAGGCTTTCACGACAGTGTCAGACTGAAGTCTGACCCACAATGACCTGAACGCCCCTACCTATCCCAGTTTGTTGCCGGGATTAAGCTCGGTACTACCAAGCGCTTGATTCGTAAAATCAGTTTCAGTCCTACACC
>CAMCBY010000194.1 GCA_945873015.1 Klebsiella pneumoniae | reverse complement strand
CTGGCGGGGCGTCATGCGCGCGAGTTTGTCGATTTCACGCGGGGTGCCGCCGAAACCGGCGCGTTCCAGCAGGTGCTGGGCATGGGCACGGTCCCACTCCGAGTCGGCGATGGGATTGAGAGAGCCCTGGCCATCGTCGGCGGCGAAAGTGTTGAGAGCGCACGACGCAAACAGCGCGAGCACCAGATAGTTCAAACAGCGTTGCGCGAACATGTCACTCCCCCTGACCGTGTGAGCGGCGACCATAGCCGAGGGGGCAGAGGGCGGCAATAGCGCTGACGGGGAAGGGCCGGTCTCGACCGAAGCGCGCGGCTCAGGGATTAGACGCGGATAAAGTCGGCGGTCGCCACATCGCTGCGCAGGGCGGTCAGATCCGCAGAGCCGGGCAGTTGCGGGCGGTCGCGCGCGGCGTTGACCAGACATAAAAAGCCAAGCGGGACATGGTCCGGCGCGCGGAACTGATGCCAGGTCAGCGCCGGCACTTTGACGAGGTCGTGCTCGGCAAGGTCGTGGATGGTGTCGCCGACCAGCACCCGCCCGTGGCCGCGCACTACCATCACGGCGTGTACATGCTCATGCCGTTCAAGGGTGGTGTGGCCGCCGGGCGCGACTTCGAAGTAGCGCCATTGACAGGCCAGTTGCGGGTCTTCGAACAGCACCTGGCGGGTGACGTCCTTGAATGGCGCCTCACCCGTCTGTTTATAAGCGAGGACTTCAACGTCCTGCCAGTGGAACTCGCCGGCGTGACGGCGATAGACGTTATTGCTCATGGGCGTGGGGTCTCGTTGTTAATTCCTGCGTCACGGACGCGGGTCACGAATTCGCGGGCGCGTTGGTGCAGCGCCTCGCCCGCCGTCAGCAGGGCGCCGCCAATCAGAAGAATGACGTCATGGCCGTAAAAGGCCAGCATCTCATCGACGCGCTCAACACTCATGCCGCCGGCCGGCACGGGCGCGCAGGCCTTAAATCCGTGCCAGGGTTCAAGCGCCGCGCGCGCCAGCGCCGCGCAGGTGGCAGGGCTGTAGCTGAAACGGCCACCGTGGTTGGGGAACACCGTCGCGTCGGCGCCCAGCAACCGAAACAGCCGGCCGAACAACAACGGCGGCGCGATGCGCGCGGCGCCGCCCAGGGCCGGATGCGCCAGCACCGCACAATCGAGTTCGTGGCGCACCAGTTCGTCGAACACCGGCAGACCCATCAGCATCGGGCAGGCCAGCACCATCTGCACGCCTTCCTCCCGCACGATGTGGGCCTGGGCGGCGAGCTGGCGGGGGCCACCGGACAGGGTGGGCGCATAGACACTGTGTCCGCCGTGCGCGGCATTGGCCTTGGCCACCGCACGCTGACAGGCCGCGACCCGCGCCGCAAACGGGGCATAGTCCTGATTGGCGATGCCGTGGTCGTCTTTGATGATGTCGAGCCCGGCGGTGGCGAAGGTCGCCGCCAACTGCGCGAGCTCGGCAGGTGGCAGGCCCTGCGGCTTCAAGGCCGTCATGGTCAACGCGCGTTGGCCGGCACCGACCAGCGTGCGCACACCGGCGAGGCCATGACGCGGGCCGTGCCAGTGGCTCACCATGTCGGCCGGCAATTCGACATCGGCCAGCGTGACATCGTCTTGCAGCGAGCAGTTGCCGAACAACATGTTCATGAGCTGGCCGATGTCGCGACCGACGGTGGCAGTGGCCAGCGCCAGTGTCACCTCGTGCAGGTTGGGGCCCAGCGGCGCGATATTCGCGACCTTGGCCACCACTTCATTGCGCACATAGGCGCTGCTGACTGCCGTCAGCGGCATCTCGATGCTTTGTTCCAAGGCCAGCGCCGCGGCGCGTGCTTCGATGTCGGCGGCCGGGCCACTCATCTGATAATGGGCGAGGATTCGAGTCATGCGCCATTGTAGCGTGGGTACGGCCCGGGCCTCGATGGCGATGCGCAGAAATTAAAGTCAACAGCGATTGACCCGCTACCCATATCACGCCGGCCGATCCGGAACGCATCTTGAACAGGGACGAGAGGATGCCAGTGCGACGACGGAGGGTGGATGTCGCATGGCTATCGACGGTAGGGGAACCCCCGGCGCAGCGGACCTGCCACGGCCGCGTGCGACGCGTGCCACCCCTGCAGTCTTACTCCGTGCCTGCCCGCATCCTGTCTGAGTCTGTTCGACCTCATGCGCCGCGGCGCCGCTATTCGGACCTGAATTCTCATGCTGACGGCGACCGCCAAGAGTTTTTTACCCACGCTCGAATACGTGCCGAGCAACGAGGCGCAGACCGCCCTGCGTGAGTTACGTCTCGGTTATGTGCACCAGCAGGTTCTGCTCGGCTTCATCTGCAACCTCGCGCTCGCGTTTCTGCTGCTGTGTCTGTGGTGGCCTTATGGCAATCACGGCCCGCTGCTGAGCTGGTTCGGTGCGCTGGCCGTGCTCGGCATGCTGCGTATGCAGCAGCGCGCGCATTTCCTTGCCCATCCCGCCCGCGTGCCGGTGGCGCGCGCTGAGCGACAATTCTGCACGCTGGTCGCGCTGACCGGCCTCGCGTGGGGCATGGGCGCCGTGTTTCTCATGGCGGGTGTGCCCTACGAGCTGCAGTTTCTGGTGGTGCTGGTATTGGCGGGGCTGTGCGCCGGCGGCATCGTACATTTGTCGCCAGTATTGGAGAGCTACCAGCTCTATGTGCCGCTGATGCTGATGCCGATGTCGCTGTGGTGCGCAGTGCACGACAGCGCGGTCTATCGCACGCTGGCGCTGATGTCGGTATTGTTCGGCGTGGCACTGGTATCCGCCGGGCGACACTACAGCCGCCACTTCAATCGTTCGGCGGAACTCGCCTCGGCCCTGCAGCAGACCGAAGCACGTTTTGCCAGTGCCTTTCACAATGCTCCGATAGGCATGCTACTGATTGATGCCGATGGAGCGGTAGTGCACGCCAATCGCGTCACTGAGGGCATTTACGCGAGTAGTGCCGAGTACTGGACGCATCGTCCATTCTGGGCACTGGCCGACGCGGTCGATAGTGCGCGTCTCGCCGATCGTTTCTCTGCCCTGCTCGACGGGCGCATCTCCGAATTCTGTCTCGAGACCCGCCAGTCGTCGGTCCAGGGGGCGCCGTTATGGATCATGGTGTCGGCTTCGCCTATCCCGCGTGCCAGCGATGGCGGCGTGCGCGCCATCGTGCAGATTCAGGACGTCACCACCACCCGCATCATGGCCGACCGTCTCGCCTATCAGGCGACCCACGATGAATTGACTGAATTGCTGAACCGCCACGAATTCGAAACGCGCCTCAGACGCGCGCTCGAATCGATTCGTATCGACCACACTCAGCACGCGGTGCTGTATCTCGACCTCGACAGTTTCAAAGTCATCAACGATGCCTGTGGTCACGAGGCGGGTGATGCGATGCTGCGCGGTGTCGCCGGCGTGCTGCGTGACCATGTGCGTAAACACGACGCGGTGGCGCGCCTCGGCGGCGATGAGTTCGCGATTCTGCTTGAACACTGCACGCGCGCTCAGGCCAGTGCCATCGCCGACAAGCTATGCAAATCCATCGAGGCCCATCGTTTCGCGTGGGAAGACAAGTTCTTCAACGCTGGCGTGAGCATTGGTCTGGTCGCTCTGCTGTCCCCCGATTCGACCGCCGCAAGCGTAATGAAGGCCGCCGATGCGGCCTGTTATGCGGCCAAGGAAATGGGTCGTGGCCGGGTCTATCAATTTGACCCGGACGATGCGGAACTCAATCGCCATCGCCAGCAGGTCGACTCGGTGGCGGTCATAAACCGCGCGCTCGAAAACGACCGCTTTGAGCTCCATGCGCAACCCATACGCGCGACGCGTAGCCGGCCGGAACAACCGCCCACGCATATGGAGATTCTGGTGCGTATGCGTGACGACCGTGGCGCGATGATTTCGCCCGGCTTGTTTCTGCCGGCGGCCGAGCGCTTTGGTCTCGCGCCGCGTATCGACCGCTGGGTGATTCGCCACACCTGCGAGTGGTTTGCCGCGCACCGCGATTGCCTGGCGTTGATTGAATCGTGTTCCATCAATATCTCCGGCCAGTCGCTGGCCGATCAGGAACTGAAATCGTTCATCGAGCAACAGTTCCAGAGCCATCACCTGCCACCGGCCAAATTCTGTTTCGAAATCACTGAGACGGCGGCTATTGCCAGCATTACCCACGCGCAGGAATTTGTCGGTGCGCTCAAACAACGCGGCTTCCGTTTTGCGCTCGACGACTTCGGCAGCGGCCTGTCGTCGTTCGCCTACTTGAAGGCGCTGCCGGTGGACGTGGTCAAGATTGACGGCATTTTCGTGCGCAATATCGCGCTCGACAGGCTCGACGAAGCGATGGTGCGCTCGATTGCCGAAGTGGCGCGCATCATGGACAAGATTACCGTTGCCGAATTTGTCGAAGGCCCACAGCAGGCCGAAGTGTTGACGCGTCTCGGCATCGACTATCTGCAGGGTTATGGCATCGGTAAACCGGTGCCGCTGGCAGAACTGTTCGAAGAACTGCATCGCGCGACGGCGGCGATGCAGCAGGTTGCGGTGTAGCGGATGGACCCGGTCATTGTGGGTCAGGCTTCAGCCTGACATTGTGCCCGCATCTGAATGTCCGACTGAAGTCGGACCCACAAAATTGAATGAATGTCGTGCTTTGCCGATGCGCATAAATTCGCACCTACGGCGCAGACACAGAGTGCTCGGCGCGCAGCGCGTGCCGGTGCGAGGCGAGTACGTCTTCGAAGCGCGCACTGAGATCCGGATCATCGGCCGCAGAGTCGACGTAGAAACGCGTCAGTCCACGCATCGCACCACTCGTTTCACTGGCCTTGGGGCTGGCGGCGGCGCTTTTGGCAACACGTTTCAGATAACGCAGAAAAAACCACGCCGTGCCGTGTCTCTCGGGATCGGTTCGAGTCAGTTCCTTGATATGGCGCGCCAGCGTTTCGCGAAACTCGACGCAGGCGCTGCTGACCAATACTTCCGGCATGGGCGTGAGCGAATTCAGGCGCGCGCCAGATCGGCCGCAGTAGGCTCGACCACTTTGTAGAGCTGCTGGGCGTTGCCCCACAGAATCTTGCGCCGTACTTCGTCCGAGCATTCGGCGAGGCCGCTGGCGATGCGTGCATGCACGTCATTGCCATAGAGCGAGGTCGGGTGGGGGAAGTCGGTTTCGAACAGAATGTTGTCGACCCCGACCTTGTCGAGCAGACGGCGCGGGGCGGTTTGTTCAAACCAGTAACAGCCATAGACGTTCCGCGCAAAATATTCCGATGGCAACATGTCGAGATCAGGCCGCTCCTCGACCACACGATTGCCGACGAACTGATAATCCAGCGCTTCGAGCAGGAAGGGTATCCAACCGATGCCGCTTTCCACCGATACGAATTTAATGGCTGGATAACGCGCCAGCACACCGGACAACAACAGGTCCGCCAACTGCACACCGTTACGCATGAAATAGGCGACCGAGATCTCGGTGAAGGCCGCCATGCGTCCATACACTTTCATCTTCTGTTGCTGCAGCCCCGCTTCCATATTGCCCGAGCCGATATGGAAGCTGACCGGCAGACCCAGCTCGACCGCCGCTTCCCACAGCGGATTCCAGTACGGGTCACCAATCACCGGCTGGCCGAAAGACTGCGGTTCGCCGGTGAACAGGATGCCGCGATGTCCCATGGCAGCGCAGCGGCGCACTTCGGCCACGGCGGCAGTGACATCCCAGAACGGCGTCGAGGTGATCGGCAACAGGCGGCGCGGATCGGCCGAGGCCCATTCGCTCTGCCAGTCGTTATAGACCTTCACGCAAGTCAGCATGAGCTCCGGGTCGCCGAGTTGCAGGAATACCTGACTGCCGAAACCACCGACATTGGGATACATCACCATCGCCCAGATGCCCATCTCGTCCATGTATTTCAAACGGGCGTGGGCATCGAAGGCGCCGGGATGCATGTCGTCGTAGTGATCGGGCGGGTCTTTCATGTCACCGACGCCGGCGGTCGCCGACAGCCCGAGTTTCGCTATCGCCTTGCCATTCAAATACCACATGTGCCGTCCGCGTTTGTCCTTGAGCAGTTGCGGCACTGCATCACGCATGTGGGCCGGCACGCGACTGGTCCACAGGTCGGCCGATTCGGTGACATGGGTATCGACGTCGATGATGCTGTAAGCGGGCATGCATGGGATCTCCTGCGTTGTGTGTGGCAATTGTAGGCGCAGTGCGCAGGCTTTGGCGCTGACCAGCGCGACGGGGTGGCGATACCCCCTATAGGGTTGGACGGTTTGCGCATGACGGTGTGCTAATCTCGTGGCAGTTCCCTCGCACAACAGGTGGCGACGATGTACGACCTCGTGATCAAGAATGGCTTCGTGGTGGATGGCTCCGGTGCCCCGCGGTTTGCGGCCGACGTCGGTGTGAAGGGCGGCAAGATAGTTAAAATCGGTCGCATCAACGAACGCGCACAACGCACCATAGACGCGGGTGGCCAAGTGGTGTCGCCGGGGTTCGTCGATGGCCACACGCACATGGACGCGCAGATCTTCTGGGACCCGCTCGGTTCCTGTTCCTGCTATCACGGTGTTACCACCGTCATCATGGGCAATTGCGGCTTCACCCTGGCACCGTGCGCGGCGAAGGACGCCGACATGGTGTTTCGTAATCTCGAGCGCGCTGAAGACCTGTCGCGCGACGCGATGAAAGCCGGCATCGATTGGCGCTGGGAAACCTTCCGCGAATATCTCGACGTGCTCGACACCTTGCCGAAGGGCATCAACTACGGTGGTTACATCGGCCATTCGGCGCTGCGTACCTATGTGATGGGAGAGCGCGCCTTCAGCGAACAGGCGAGCAGCGACGAACTCAAACGTATGCAGTTCGAAGTGCAGGACGCCGTGCGCGCGGGCGCGATTGGTTTCTCGACTTCACGCACCTACAACCATCAGACCGCCGATGACCGGCCGGTCGCGAGTCGTATCGCCGACTGGTCGGAAGTGCGCGCGATAGTCAATGCAATGGGTGAGACCGGCGCCGGCATTTTTGAACTGGCCGGCGAAGCACCGGGCCGCAGCGAGCGGCGCAAGAAGGATTATTTCGAACGCCTGACCACGCTCGCCGTGGAGTCCGGTGTGCCGATTACTTTCGGCATGCCGAGTATCCGCATCGCACCCGATGTATGGCCGGAGTACTACCAGCTCGCCAATGACGTCAGCGCGGCGGGCGGTCGTATGTTCGTACAGGCTCACAGCCGTTCGATTTCGACCTTGTTGTCATTCAAGTCACACACCCCGTTCGACAACTGGGATGTGTGGCGCGACATTCGCTCCAAACCTATTGACGAACAACTGGCGCTGTTGCGCGATCCGGCGGTCAAACGCGCGCTGGTGGAAGTGGCGAACGTGCCCTACAACGGCCCGGAGATCGTCGGTGCCGAAGCGCGTCCGCCGGAATGGGACTGGTTCTATTACATGCGCGGCATCGGCGACGAACTGCTGATGTCGGAGGTCGCGCGCGAGCGCGGTGTGAGTGGCGCCGAGGCGATGATCGACATTGCCATCGAAACCAATGGCAATGCGTTCTTCCGTCAGCCGCTCGCCAACGAAGATCAGGA
>CAMCBY010000193.1 GCA_945873015.1 Klebsiella pneumoniae | reverse complement strand
GTGTTGGCCGCCACCGGTTTCCCCGCCGAACGCCTGGTCTTCGAAATGACCGAGTCGTTGTTGCTGGACGACGACCGTCGTGCGGGTGCGATCCTGCGCGACTTCCGCGATCTCGGTATCGGCATCGCGCTGGATGATTTTGGCACCGGCTATTCGGCGCTGGGCTATCTGCGTCGTTTCCCGGTGACGATGCTGAAAATCGATCGTTCCTTCATCGGGGACATTGAACGCGATAGCAGCGACGCCCATCTCGTTGAATCCATCATCGCGCTCGGTCGTGCCCTGCATCTGACCGTGGTCGCGGAAGGCGTGGAAACAACTGGACAAGCGAGCGTATTGCGCAATCTCGGTTGCGAACTGGCACAAGGTAATCTGTTCGCTCGGCCGATGCCGGCAAATGAATTTGCGCGACGTTATTGCCAGCGAAACTTGAATCGATAGGAAGCGGGATTGCGGGTCGCAGCGCGTGCAGGCTGCTCGAGAGAGGATTTAAGCGATGCCGCCTGCCCTTACGGACAGGCGGCATCGAATCGGCACATCAGCCCGATTGTTTACGCACGAACGCGGCGGCTTGCGCCACGACGTCCGATGCTGACCATGGCGGCCAGCGCGCTACCAATCATGATGACCGACGACGGCAGCGGCACAGCATTCACCGAAGCGGTGAACACAGTACCAGTTCCGGCAAAGCCGCCCACCACCCAGTTAAAGGTGCCACCGACGGTCGTGAACGCCGCAGAAGCCGCACCGAAGGAGGCAACTGCCACCTGGAACGCTTCCGAAAGGTTCGCAATACCGAAGACGGTCGGGCCAGCGGGGCTGAAGGTGAACGCCGTCAAATCAAGGGTGTAGCTGCCCGGATCGAGCGTAATTACGCCGTAGTCCGCCCAGCTACCCGTCTTGAACCCGCTGGCCACAACATCGGCCTGGGAGGCCATGCTGAAGGTCAGCAGTACGAGCAGCGCACTGATCGTCGAGTATTTACTAAAAAGCTTCATATCCATCATCCTTACATCATCTCTATCAAAACACTGCGCGGTGACTTCCTGGGCCCGCGTTTCAGTAGCCGGCAGGCTTTACAGTCTGCCATCTACCTGATTTTGACTATAGCAAGTAGTGGGCCATCGACGTCATGGGGGCACCCCTCCCCTTTCTGGGCGTGTGTCACAGCTTTGACATCTCACCGTACGAATTGGTCAGGATCGCGACACGACGACTCTGACATGCTGATGGAAAGCGCTATTGCAAGCCCGCGCAATGACACTGCATGCGTGCTTGTGATCGGCTTTGCAAAATTTTGTGTCAGGTATTTGGTGTCGACGTTCACGACGGACGATGCACCTCACACCTTGAGGTCCTTGATCACAGTCACCGCATCGCCATGCACAAGCACAGTGCCAAACACATCTTTGTAACCATGGGCTTCGTCCGCGCCCACTGCTGGTGCGAGCGCCAACCATTCGTGTGCACATTCCGGGCAACCATGGTGGTCGCCGGCACGTTAGACGTAGAACGAATCAGGTTGCGGACAGGGCGAAAAAACGTGACGCGGTTCAAGCGGTGACCCGAATCAAACCCTCCTGAGCGACGGACACCACCAGACGCCCGTCACGATCGTAGAAACTGCCGCGCGCCAGGCCGCGCGCACCGGACGAGGTAACCCCTTCGCATACATACAGCAGCCACTGATCCATCTTGAACGCGCGATGGAACCACATCGCGTGGTCGAGGCTGGCGAGGAAGATATTTTCGCTCAGCACGCGCAGTCCCTGCGGCATCAGCAGTGTCGTGATCAAACCGTAATCCGACAGATAGGCGAGGATGGCGCGATGTAGTTGCGGGTCGTCAGGCAGTTGGTCGACTGTGCGCAGCCACACCCGCCGCAGTGGCGGGGTACCTTTGGCCGGATCGCTGAAGTAAGGATCGATCGGACGCAATTCAAACGGTGCAGCGATATTGGCGATACGTTGCACCTTGGGTGAGGCGCCCTGCATGTTGAGTTCGTCGAACGACACGCGTTCGATTTGTTCCGGCGCCGGCACGACCGGCGCGGTGGCCTGATATTCAAGGCCGTCCTCACGCACCTGGAAGGACGCCTCGAGCGTGAAGATCGGCCGCCCGTACTGAATGGCGGTCACACGCCGTGCAGCAAAGGCACGGCCGTCGCGGCTGCGCTCGACCTCATAGATGACCGGATTCTGCGAATCGGCCTCACGCAGAAAATAACAATGGATGGAATGCACGTCGCGTCCGTCGACGGTTGACTGAGCTGCCTTGATGGCCTCGCCCAGCACCTTGCCGCCATACACACGCTTGAGATGGGTGTCGCTGACCGCGCCGCGAAACAGGTTTTCTTCCAGACGCTCAAGCGCCAGGCCTTGCACCAGACGTGTCAACGCCGGATGGGTCACGGCAATCAGGTGAACGCGTGTTCGGCGGCCGGGAAACGCACGGATTTGACGTCCTGCACGTAATTCCGGATGGCGACATGGATGGAGTCGGCACCGGCCATGTAGTTCTTGGAAAAGCGCGTGCGTTTGCCGGGTGCGATATCGAGGATGTCGTACAGCACCAGGATCTGGCCATCGACCTGTGGTCCGGCGCCGATGCCGATCACGGGCACCGACGCAGCCGCGGTGATCTCAGCAGCCAGCGCGGTCGGCACGCACTCCAGCAGCAGCACATCGGCGCCGGCCTGTTCGAGCGCCAGTGCGTCTTCTTTCATCTTGCGCGCAGCGGCCTCTTCGCGTCCCTGCACGCGATAACCACCGAATTTATGCACTGCCTGCGGTGTCAAGCCGAGATGCGCGCATACCGGTATGCCGCATTCCGTCAGGCGCGCGACCATGTCGATTTCAAGTTCGCCCCATTCGAGTTTGACCATCTCGGCACCGCCCTCCTTCATGAGGCGTGCGGCATTGCGCAGGCACGCTTCACCCGAGGCATAACTCATGAACGGCATGTCGGCCATCAACAGCGCCCGTTTGATGCCGCGCGACACCAGTCGGGTGTGGTAGACCATTTCGTCCATGGTGACCGGGATGGTGGTGGTGTGGCCCTGCACAACCATGCCGACCGAGTCACCGACCAGAATAAAATCCATGCCCGCTTCATCCAGCACGCGGGCAAAGGACGCGTCGTAGGCGGTGAGACTGGCTATCTTCTCGCCGTCCACCTTCATCTGGCGCAGGCTGCGTGTGGTGACGTGACCGCCGATGTCGTGTTGCTGGCTCATGAAGTTGCTCCCAGGCTGGCGGTTTTACGCGCCACACCTTCAACGAAACGATTAAGTGCCACCGGCGCGCGGACGTGAAACCCTTCGCCGATCAGGTCCATGCCATCATGCGCGCTGACCGCAAAACGCACTGTGCGCTCGCCGACCTCAATCACGCGCGCGCGCGCGGTGACCGTCATGCCTACCGGTGTGGCAGCCAGATGCCTGACATCGACATGGGTACCCACCGACACCCAACCGGATGGCAGCAGTGTCGCGATGGCATCGGCGCACGCCATTTCCATGAGCATGATCATCTGCGGTGAAGCGTAGACCGCCGGCAGGCTCGCATAGGCGTGGGCCACGGTCAGTTCGAAACTGACCTTTATCTCACGCGCAGCTTCGGTGCCGAGCGGAACGAGGTGGGACAGATCCATGCTCGCGGGCCTCAGAACGTTTTTATCCACTGACGCAACGCAGCCACGATTTCATCGGGCGAATCTTCCTGAATGAAGTGCAGGCCCTTGACCGTCACTTCACTGGTATTGGGCCAACTGCGCGCGAAATCAGCCGGCGCGCCGTTCATGATCATGCCGGGTTCAGCCTTGATAAAAAGTTTGGGCATCGTCGCCTTTTGCATATAGGCACCGTAGGCATCGACCAGCGCACAGACGTCGGCGGGCTGATTGGCGAGCGGGATCTGGCGCGGCCAGCTCAAGGTCGGGCGACGATCTTCCCCGGCATGACGAAACGGCGCGCGATAGACCTCCATCTCCTCATCACTGAGCGGACGCAGGATAGACTTCGGCAACACGTTCTCTACGAACACGTTCTTGTTCAGTACCAGATCCTCGCCGGCTTCCGAGCGGAACGCGCGAAAAATCTCGGTGGCGGCGGCCGGCCATTGGTCCCAGCGCAGCGCTTGCACGATGCCTTCCATGTGCGCGACACCGGCAGCCGCAGCGGGATGACGTCGCATCCAGTCGAAACCGAGCGCCGAACCCCAGTCATGCAGCACAAATACGATGTCATGGCTTAAACCGAGGGCCGCGAATGCACCGTCGAGATAATGGCTGTGTTCGGCAAAGGTATAACGACTGGGGCCCGAGTCCGGCAACTTGTCCGAGTCGCCCATGCCAATCAGGTCGATGGCGATACAGCGACCGAGATCGGCAAGCTTCGGCAGGATGTTGCGCCACAGATAGGACGAGGTCGGATTGCCATGCTGAAAAACGATGGGCCGTCCGCTGCCCATTTCGACATAGGCCATGCGGCGACCATCGACAGTGATGAATTTTTTCTGTTCGGACCAACTGCTCATTGCATAGCGCTCCCGTACTGCGTGTTGAGGGACATGGAAGCTTGTGCATGCAGGCACAGGCGGGGCGTGCCACCACACCCCGCGCCTGGCACGTTCAACGTCCCTTGAGTCGTTCCGCCATCGCCATGATGCGTCGCGCCTGCACTTCGTGAGGTTTGTCGATCATTTTGCCATCGAGTTGCAGGGTGCCTGCATCGGGATTGGCAGCAAACAGCGCCAGCACCGCCTCAGCGTGCGCAACTTCTGCCGCGCTCGGCGTGAAGGCCTGATTGATGACCGGCACCTGCGCCGGGTGGATGGCTATCTTGCCGGTGAAACCATCGCGCCGGGCGTCGTTGCAGACTCGTTCGAGACCGGCCAGATCGCGGAAGTCCGCCATCACCGTGTCGACCGCCTGCACACCGGAAGCGTGGGCCGCGAACAGGCACAGCGAACGCACCAGCACATAGGGCGATGTCCACTGACCATTACTCTCAAGATTGCTGCTCGCGCCGACCGCCGCACCGAGATCTTCGGCACCCCAGGTCAGACCGCGCAGACGCGGCGTGGTCTTGTTATAGCTGCCAAGACCGAACACCGCCGCGGCGGTCTCGGTCGCTACCGGCAGGATGCCGATGCTACCGGCGGCGAGACCGTGTTCGGCTTCCAGTACATCGAGAAAATGCGAGACCTGCACCAGGTCGTCGGCACTATTGGTCTTGGGCAGGATGATGCCCTTGGGACCCGCCGGAGCGACGGCCGCGATGTCGGCCAGCACATAGGGGCCGTCGAGCGGATTACAGCGCACCCAGAACTCGACCTTGGGATTGGTACCGGCTTTCAGAAATTCGCGCACCATTTCGCGGGCGACAGGCTTGCGACTCGCAGCCACCGAATCTTCCAGATCGAGAATCACACAATCGGCCCCGCATTCGGAGGCCTTGGCCATCTTTTTGTCGCTGTCGCCAGGCGCGAACAGCAGCGAACGTAAACTCATTTCGGTTTCCTCAGCATGAGGCCGGAGCGCTTGCATACCGCCACTAATTCGTTCTTCTGGTTATAGGCCCGGTGGGCAAAAATCACCACGCCGTTTTGCGGTCGGGATTTACTTTCGCGCAGTTCCAGCACTTCGCTTTCAACACGGATGGTGTCGCCATGAAACAGTGGTGCGGGGAAACGCACTTCATCCCAACCGAGGTTGGCGACGGTGGTGCCGAGGGTGGTGTCGTGCACGCTGATGCCGACCATCAACGCCAGGGTAAAACCGCTGTTGACGATGCGCTGACCGAATTCGGTCTCGGTGCGGCAATACTCTTCATCAAGGTGCAGGCGCGCCGGATTGTGGGTCATCGCCGTGAACAGCACGTTGTCAGTCTCGGTCAGGGTGCGATGAATCGCGTGTTTGAAAATCTGCCCAACTTGGAACTCTTCGAAATACAGGCCAGCCATACTGTCATCCCCTCGGTTGAATGCGCTTTTGAACGAGCCCGCATTATAGTGACTTTCGCGCGTCTGCCGACCGCGAATGCGCAGCGCTGTCAGTGCCCAGGTGCGGGTGGTGCCGGGCCGCGATAACGGGCGAGGATGGCCAGCGCCGGCGCGTCCGGCAAAGCTGGATCGCGTGCCACGGAATAGAGCGCCGTCAGTTCGCCAGGCAATCGTTCCGCGGGATAGAAGACCGGAAAGTCCGCCGCCGGAAACGCCGTCGCACCGAGCAACAGCACGTAGGGACAATCAGCCAAAGCCACCCGCAGACTCGCGACATCGTCCCGCTGACTGGGTGGCGGGCGGCTGTAGCGACGGCTGTGCAGCATGAACACTTCAGCCATCGTGGCACTCACACAGGCGTCGCGCGGCAGCCGTTCGCCCAGCTCCGCCATCACCTCCAACACACGCAGCGAAAAAGCGGTTGAGGCCATGGCTGCGGCGCGGCTGTCGTGGCTGTACCAACTGCTGATGCGGGTCTCAAGCCGCGTTTGTGTATCGTCGGCGCGGGCGATGGTAGACAACACCTGCCAGACGCTTGGCGCCACCACCAGCAACAGCAGAACGCAGGTCAAACCCGCGCCATGGCGCGCCAGCCGCGCCTGCCCGAGCGCACGTAACAGACCAACCGTGCCGTGTGCCGCATAGGCGGCGAACAATGGCAGCAGCACCAGCAGAAAACGCGCAAAGTGGTTGGGGTAAGGCCACAGCACGATCACGCCCACATACAAGGCGGCGTAACAGGCATCGAGTTCCGCCGCCCGCAAGCGTTGTATCCAGGTGAACGTCGCCGGCACCAGCAACAGGCTGAGCAGGACCGCACTGTGACGCCCGCCGAGGGAATCGAAACAGCGCACAAAGTGATAATGAAGCGCACGCAGATTGGTCGGCAGTTGTTCGAGCAGGCCATGCAGTACGGCCAGCGTATCGCCGCCAAACAGATTATGGGTGTAACTGCCTTGCCAACCCTGCGCCGCTTTGAGCGCCATCCACAGCAGCGGCGCCGCCAGCGCCAGCAACGGCGTCAGGCGCGCACTGTGCATGCGCGTGCGCCATGCCCACACCAGCAGCAGCGCGGCGACTGCGAACAATCCAACACCCCGCGTCAGGGCGGCCAACCCGAGCAATACGGCGGCGACGTACCAGTGACGTATCTTGTGCTCTGGCCCGGCCAGCACCGCCAGCGCACTCATCGAGAGCGCCAGATACAGTGGCTCACTGAACAGCCCCATCGCGGTGAACAGCGCAATCGGCGTCAGCGCCAGACTCAGCGCCGCGAGCATGACACTCGCGCGGTCGAATCCGGCGCGCTGCGCCCACCAACCACTCGCGGCCACCGCCAGCGCCTGCAATACGGCGTCGGCGCCATAAGCCATGAGCGGATTGCTGCTGCCCGCGCCGAGCGCTGCCAGCAGCAGCGGGTAAAGCGGCGGGAATGGATAGTGTTCGAACAATCGTGCGCCGAAGCCGATGTCGCTGCTCTGCCAGGGGGATAACCAGTCGGCGAGCAACACGTAGACTGCCGCGTCCGAGTTGATACCCGCCAGGCTAGGTTTGAGGCTGACCCACAGCAGTAGCGCGCAACTCGCCAGCCCGAGCAGCACAGCG
>CAMCBY010000192.1 GCA_945873015.1 Klebsiella pneumoniae | reverse complement strand
CACCGTTGCGTGCGCCGGGGTCGGCGCCTTCGGCAGTGATCAGAAGATCGGCAAACCCGTCACCATTCACATCGCCTGCGCCGCTGACAACGGTCCCGCTGAAATCGTTCTCGGCACTGCCATCGAGTCGATAACCATCGTCGCTGTTGATGCCGGCCAGCGGCAGCACGCCATTGATCAGAGTATGTGCGCCGAGTTCCACCTGCAGCGTGGCGCCGGCGAGACTGAACTGCCTGTAGATCACGCCATCGATAGCGGTATTGGCGCCGGCCTGCCAGCCGCCATGGGCGATGATTTCGTCGTCGCTGCCGGCGCGGATGCGCAGAATGTCGGTATCCGACAGGCGCGCGACCAGCGCCGCATCCAGCACGATTCGATTGGCGCCGCTGCCGCGCAGGTCGATGATTTCGATCGCACGCGCCGCGCCGAGCGCGGCATTGTTGAGGGTCGTGCCGGTGCCGTCGACTTGTAAGGTGTCGGTGCCGCTGCCGCCGTCCACGAGACTATCGTTCCGATCAAAGATCAGGCGGTCGTTACCGCCATCACCACGCAGTTGGTCGCTGCCAGCGCCACCGTCGAGCAGATCGTCATCATTACCACCACGCAGGCGATCATCACCGGCCTCGCCGCGCAGTTGGTCGTTGCCCGCACCACCGTCGAGCACGTCATCGCCGCCACTTGCGCGCAGGCGATCATTGCCCGCGAGTCCCAACAGGCTGTCAGCAGTGCTGGTGCCGGTCAGAGTATCGTTGCCGGCAGTGCCGCGGCGTACAGCCATGCTGTCTTCCTTGTGTGAGTGGGGAGCACGTAGCGGCTCGATAGGGCATCGTAGCGCGCGATGGAACGCACCATGCTAAACGGCGCCCTCGATTGCGAACGCGATGCAGCCGTCCTGCTTCGTGAACAATTGAAAACATTACAGCGCCATTACGTAGGTGCGAATTCATTCGCACACTCATTGCCGTAGCCCGCCGCAGTACAGAGATTTTCAATGTCAGGCTGAAGCCTGACATTCATAACCAATGTGCGAATGAATTCGCACCTACAAGGCCGGCATCGGTACGGCATCCGCTGCCCACAGATGCTGGGCGGCATAGGCGCGCCATGGGCGCCAGGCTTGTGCGCGCGCGATGAGCTGCGCGGCGGTCGGGCGCTGGCCGTGAGCATCGGTGAGTGCGCGTAAGAGGCCGATATCGCTGGCCGGTAAAGCATCGGGCTCGCGCAATACGCGCATTGCGATGTAGTGCGCGGTCCACGGGCCCAGGCCCGGCAGTGCCACCAGTTTGGCTATCGAGCCATCGAGGCTTGTTTCGCGTTCCAGAATATCCGGTTCGGCGGCGACACGTGCGCCCAGCAGCGCTACAGCCTGACCGCGTTTGCCCGGCATGCCGAGACTTGCGATGTCGGCGTCGGAAAGCATGGCAGGGGTTGGAAACACATAGCGCAAATCGTCACCATCGGCATCGGGCAGCGGCGTGCCCCAGCGCGCGGCGAGTCGGCCACCGAGATTGCGCGCGGCGGTGACACTTATCTGCTGACCCAGAATCGCACGCACCGCTTGTTCAAAACCATCGACACTGCCTGCCACGCGCAGACCGGGGCGGCGCGCGATGAGTGTCGCGAGATGCGGGTCTTGACTGAGGTGCGCGTTAATCGGTGCCAGATCCGCGTCGAGATCGAAGGCGCGCCGCACGCGCGGAATGATCGCGGCAAGCGCGACGTCATCGCGGGGGCTCAAGGTGATGTGCAGGCTGTGCTCGTCACCGAGCGAAACCTGCAAGCGACCGACATAATCACCGCAACGCACCGTGCGTCGATAACACTCACCATCGATCTGTTCGACGCCGGGCAGTGCACGTGCGCGATGAAAGATGAGAAAGAAGTCCCAATCGAAGGGCGGCGTGAAGCGCAGCCGCGCGCAGGGCTGAACTGCGCGCGCTGCGCCTAAGCTCACGACGTGAGTCTCGTCAGCGCACGATTTGTTCGAACGCGTGGCCTGCACGCAGCACCACATCGTCTTCGCCGCGTCTGCCGGTGAACATGATGCCTACCGGCAAACCGTCGGACATGCCGGCCGGCACACTCATGGACGGATGGCCGCTGGCATCGAAGGGACTGGTATTGCCGGTCATGTCGAGTGCACAGCCCATCATCACTTCGGGGCCGGCATCGGGCGGCGGAATACGATGGGCTTTCATCGGCGTGGTCGGCATCACCAGGATGTCGCAGCTGTTCAATGCCGCGTCGTAAGCGGCACGCAGGTTACGCACCAGGTTATGCGCCTTGGCCGAAAAGTAATGCCCATAACGACGCCGCATGGCGAGACCAAACAGCATCACGGTCTTGACCGTGACCGGGAAATCGTCGGCGCGCTCGCGGCTCGTGCGGCGATAGAACTCGATGGCCGCGAGCGGAAAATGGCCACCGACGTTGGGGCCGCTCGCGCCCTGGTCGGTAAAGGTCGAGAGCGTGTTGTCCATGATGCTGGTGAACATGATGGCGGAGCCTTGTTTATGCATGGGCACCGAAATCTCCTCGACCGTGGCGCCCGCTTCGCGCAGACGCAACGCGGTGCTGCGCACCATCGCATCGACGTCTGCTTCTGCGCCCGGCGTGCCGAAACCTTCGCGCACGAGGCCGAAACGCAAACCCTTCACGCCCTGCGCCAGCGCATTCACATAGGGCTTGGGTGCGAGGCCGGCGAACTGGCGCGGGTCGAGGCCGTCGTCATAACCGGCCAGCACCTCAAGCAGCAAGGCACAGTCAGCGGAATTCATCGCCATCGGCCCCAGATGATCGACCGATTGTTCGATGGGCGACGCGCCGGTGTAGGGCACCAGGCCATAGGTCGGTTTGATGCCGCAGATGCCAGAGAACGAGGCCGGCATACGCACCGAGCCACCCTGGTCGCTGCCGATGGCGAGATCCGCTTCACCGGTCAGGAGCAGCGCCGCGCAGCCGCTCGATGATCCGCCGGTCATAAAATCGGGATTGCGTGGATTGCGCACCGGGCCGGTCGCCGAGGTGTGACTGCCACCAGAGAAACAGAAGTTCTCGCACACCGCCTTGCCGATCACTTCCGCGCCGGCATCGAGCACACGGCTGACGACGGTCGCGTCTTCATCGGGCATAAAACCTTCCATCACTTTTGCGCCATTCATCATCGGCAATCCGGCCACGCCGATATTGTCTTTGATGATGACGCGTTTGCCGGCCAGCTTGCCGCTGGTCGCGCCCTTGATCGAACACTTCCAGTACCAGGCGTTGTAGGGGTTTTCGTCGGCGCCGGGGCGATAACCCGTGCCGCGCGGATATTTGACCGGCAGTCGCGGCGCTTCGAGACTCGCGATGAGGTTGTAGTCGGCCGTCAGGCCACCCATGAAGGCGGCGTACATGTCGAGTTCGGTATCGGACAGCGACATCGCAAGGGTGTCGGCGCAAGCGCGCAACTCGGCACGAGTAACGGGGGGAACGGCGGGAGTGGAAGACATACATGCTCTCCTATGGTGCAAAACGCATGGGGCCAGGGCGATAACACAACATAACCCAGGCGCGGTGCGCGCTCCTAGCGCCCTGCGCCAATGCTCGCGCCTAGTTGGCCTGAATCTCGCAAGGCGCATGCCATCATCTCAAGGACGATGACTCATGGGGAGAGTGATGCGACCAGCGATTCTTGATATCGAAGCGTCGGGCTTCGGCGATGACGGTTATCCGATAGAAGTGGGCGTGGTGCTGCCCGATGGGCGCAAGTATTGTTCACTGGTGACGCCGGAACCCGAATGGATACATTGGGACGAAGGTGCAGCCAACCTGCATGGCATCACGCGCGCGATGCTCGCCACCCACGGCCGCACCACGCGTGTGGTCGCCGAAGATCTCAATACCCTTATCGGCGGCGGCGCGGTGTATAGCGACGGTTGGGTGGTGGACAGCTCGTGGCTGGTGAAACTGTTCTTCGCGGCGGGCCTGAAACCCTGCTTTCGTTTGAGTCCGCTGGAACTGATCTTGAACGAGCGTCAGATGCAATCCTGGCGTGCTGCCAAGGACAGCGTATTAGCCGATTATCCGGACAAACGTCATCGTGCCAGTTTCGACGCGTTCGTGATCCAGGAGACTTTCTGGCGCACCCGACAGTTGAGCGCCGCGTGATCTTCCCTTGTATGTGCGAATTTATTCGCACATTAAACGGCGCGCCATCGAGTCCAATTCAGCAATGAATGTGCGAATAAATTCGCACCTACAGGGGGACAGACGGCTTAATGCAGATCCGGTGCGCGCCAGAATTCACGCCGGTCGACGGATGGCACGCGCACTTCAAAGCTGTGCCCTTCGCGATGTACGGTCAGCGGCACTTCACATCCGGCCGTGCCCTGGGCCCACACCGTGCGGAACAGCGTGGCGAGACCGTTGACCGGCAGGCCGCCGACTTCAGTGATCACATCGCCTGTGCGCAGCGCAGTCTGCGCGGCGGGTGCATCGTCGTAGACACCGGCCACCAGCAGTTGAGCGTCGACTTCCGAGACAAACATGCCCAGCCACGGCCGCGCCGGTTTTAATGTACGGCCATAACTCATGAGGTCGGTCATGATCGGTTCCAGCAGATCGACCGGCACGCTCATATTGCCGTCCTGACCGGGCATTTGTGGCATCACCTGATCGATATACAGCGAACCGATGGCGCACAGGCGACCGTCGGCGCCGAGCAGCGCCGCACCGCCCCAATTGGGATGGGGAGGCGCGGTGTAGACAGCTTCGTCGAGCACATATTCCCAGTAGCCGGCGAATTCGCGTTTGGCTGCGACGCGTGCTTTCAAGGCGTGCGCGCGACCACCGCAACCGGCCAGCACGACTTCCTGTTGCAGGCGCAGATCGTTGACGCTGCCTAAGCTCAGGGCCGGCAGATCGAGCGAGCCCAAAGCCTGCACGAGGCCGAGACCGCTTTCGTAGTCATAACCCACCACATCGCCACGCACCGCGCGGCCATTATTTCCGACCAGCCATACGTCGTTGGCTTCGGTCACCAGATAGCCGATGGTCAACACTAAACCGCGCTCGCCTATCAGCACGCCGTGGCCGGCGCGCTCGGTGCCGAGGATGCTGGCAGTGAAAGCGTCCTCCGGAATGCGGGTGCGCAAGGACACTACCGCGTCCAGGGCGCGATCGAGATCGTAGGCAACATCGGCGGGTTGCGGACGCAGATTAGGCGGAATGCAGGGGTCGGTCTGATCGCTCATGGGGACGTCCGGGTCATGATGACCGTCGTTATACTCCAAATCGCCGCTGCGCAGAAATCGCGCAGTGTTTATCGCATGACTCATTACGCAGCACACAGACAAGGATGAGGACACGATGGTCTCCAACACAGCGACGGCGAGTGCGCAACTCGCGGCACTCATCGCGCACAGTCAGCGTATCGTGGCCTTTACCGGCGCCGGCATCAGCACCGAATCGGGCATTCCCGATTTCCGCAGCCCCGGCGGCATCTGGTCGCGCATGCAGCCGATAGATTTTCGCGACTTCATGCGGTCGGCCGACATGCGCCGTGAAGCGTGGCGACGCAAGGCGGTCATTGATAGAGATTTTCAACAAGCCGCGCCCAATCGCGGCCATCGTGCGCTGGCGGCATTGGTCGCACGCGGCGTGATGAGCGCCATCATTACGCAGAACATCGATGGCCTGCATCAGGCGTCCGGCGTGCCGGGCGAGCAGGTGATCGAATTACACGGCAATGGCACCTATGCCAGTTGCCTTGATTGCGGCCTGCGTTATGAACTCGCGCCCATCATGGCGGCGTTTGAACACGATGAAAGTTTGCCGGTATGTACGGTCTGCGGTGGCATCATCAAGTCCGCAACGATTTCTTTCGGTCAGTCCATGCCGCAAGCGGCGATGGCACGTGCCCATGCCGAGAGCACCGAGTGTGATCTGTTCATCGTGCTCGGTTCGTCACTGGTGGTGTATCCGGCCGCTGGTTTTCCAGCGCTTGCCAAACAACGCGGCGCAAAACTTGTCATCATCAATCGTGACGCGACCGAACAGGATGACAGCGCCGATCTGGTCGTGCATGAGGAGATCGGCGCGACCTTGGGTGCGGCGGTGGGAGTGGATTGAAGAAGCGCAGGCGGGGATTCGCGCTGCGTTTTGCTCGAATGTCAGACTGAAGTCTGACCCACAATAAAAGGCCTGTGCTGCGTTCTTTGTGGGTCAGATCAGTCTGACATTCGAGAATCGTCGAAACCTTCAGCCGCGCGCTTTGACCAGTGGTGAACTGTTCTTGTCTATCCAGCCAGTGGCAATGCCGGCGCTGAAGCCGCGATCGACAATCAGATCCCGGCCGTTGACGAAACTCGCCGGGCCGGTCGCGAGATATTTCACCACCTCGGCGATTTCACCGGGCTCGGCGGCGCGGCCGATGACATCAATGACCCAGTCAAGTTGGCCGCTGCCAGCCTGTTGCTTGAAGTCAGGCAACAGCGGTGTGGCGACGGGGCCCGGGCTCACGCTGTTACAACGCAGACCTCGGGCGAGCGCCGGGCCAGCCATCTGCATGGTGTAGACCACCACACATTCCTTGCTGAAGTGATAGGCGACATTAC
Organism: Klebsiella pneumoniae; assembly: GCA_945873015.1. Taxonomy (GTDB): domain Bacteria; phylum Pseudomonadota; class Gammaproteobacteria; genus JADJYF01. The sequence continues at coordinate 1,048 of CAMCBY010000192.1, read as the reverse complement.
CGTCCATGGGATGGGCTGCGCACCATTCGACGCCCGCTGCGTAACTTGGTGTCGCGAGCAGTTCGGTGATGTCCTTCAGATGGCGCGCCCAGTTGAAGCCGGCGATGGAGGCGACGTTCACAATCGCGCCGCCGCGTTGTATGCGATCGAGCAGGCCTTGTGTGATCTCGCGCAGACCGAGCGTATTGACGCGCATGATCAACTCCGGCGCGACCGTGCCCGGCAGACCGGCGATATTCAGCAGTGCGTCCACCGGGCCATCGATGGCGGCGAGTGCCGACGCGATCGAGGCCGGGTCGGCCATGTCACAGCGCAGCGCCTGCTCAACCTTGGCGGTGATGGGTTTGATGTCGAGCGCGATGACTTTGTCGCCATCGGCCAGGTGCTGATCAACGGCCGCTGCGCCTATGCCTGATGCGGCGCCGGTGATGACGATGCGTTTGCCTGCCATAAATTTTCCCCTTGAGTGTCGATTCTGTGCGGTGTGGTCAGGCGTAACGACGCATGACGGTTTCGGCGAAAGCGCGCATCTGTCCGACCGGATCGCCCGTGACTTGAAAAGCGAAATGGGTGAGGCCGGCGGCTTCCAGCGATTTGATGTGTGCAATGACCTGATCCGGGTCGCCGATCACGGCGGCGGTATCGGCGATATCGGCGGTCAGGTATTCCTTCTCTTCCGGGCGGGTATAGACCAGATGGCCCTCGTGCAGGATGAGATGGCGTTTGTCCTTGGGCAAGGACTCGACGTAGGCGCGATAACGCTCGACCAGACTCGCGATGCGCGGACTGGAACGCAGCAGGCCTCCGTCCCATTCAATCATCACATGCAGAAGATTGGTGATGAACGGCCCGAGGCTTTCGAGCACGCGTGCACTGCCGGCACTTTCGCCAGGACGCAGGATCTCGACCGGCGCGATGGCCTTGCTCGGCAGCAGCGCCGGATTGCGCCCGGCTTTGCGCGCGGCCTCGTCGATGATTTTGCGATTATTGGTCAGACTCTCGGCACTCGGATGCCAGGTCAGATGCGCATCGCATTCGGCACCGCAAT
>CAMCBY010000191.1 GCA_945873015.1 Klebsiella pneumoniae | reverse complement strand
TCAACGAGGACGGCACCTATCGCATCGGCATCGAGCGTCGCCGTGGTCCGCGTTCGCTCGAAGACGACCAGCAAGTGCTGGTGATGCCGCGCGCGCCGACACTCGATCAGCAATGGCAGGACCGCAGTTCGACCGCCGTACTGGAGAGTTCAGCGGCCCCCTGGGAGACCTTGTTCCGCGTGCAGGTGCCGGTTGAAATGCACTTTCGCGTGGCGGCGCTCGATGCCTCCATCACCACACCGGCGGGCACCTTTCCGCATTGCCTGCTGCTCGAAGGCCATGGCACGAGCGACGCTGATCTGGGCAACGGCGTTGGCCCTACCCATATCGACGTCACCACACAGGAGTGGTACGCCCCCGGTGTCGGACTGGTGCGCCTGGAACGCAATGAGCAATCGAGCGCCAAGGCGCTCAAGTCGGGTGCACTGGTGATGGAGCTCGATGACTGGAGTCAGCCGTGATGGCGCGCGCAGCGCTTTAGCAAGCGCAAACAAATGCGGCCTGCGCCTTACGCGCAGCATTGCGCTCACCGGTGAAAATGATTAATGTTGCGCCCCGGTTTTATGACCTATCCTGCCGGGAAACGTGACACGTGACGCTCGTTGCTTTGCGCGCGGCACGCACAAGAGGTGGTTAACGTGGCCAACGCAAAGAAGAAAGCTTCCGCCAAGAAGAAGGCGAGTCCACGTGCTCAGGTAAACAAGAAGACACCAGCATCGAAATCCAGCAAGAAAGCCGCGCCCGTCAAGGCAGCAGCCAAGAAACCCGTCGCCAAGAAGGCGGTCGCCAAAAAAGCGCCGGCCAAGAAGGCCGCGGCCAAGCCCCAACTCAAAGCAGTAGCGCAGAAAGTGGCGACCAAGCCCAGCCCTGCTCCGGTGGCGAAAGCCAAGCCCGCAGTGTCCAAGGCAGCGCCGCCCAAAGCTGCGCCAGTCGCGACACCCGCCCCCAAGCCAGCAGCTCCAAAGGCCGTCATGAAGAAGCCTGAATCGCCCAAGGTGGTTGCCACCAAACCCGCAGCAGTCGTGACGCCCGCACCTGCAATCGTCAAGGCGGCCAAGAAAGGCGCCCCTGCAAAAGAGACCAGCGTGCGCAAGAAAGCCAGCGAGACTCAAACCCCCCCGGCACAGATAGCACGCGCCGCGACTGCGGTCGCCAAGGCACCCGGTCACGACAATGCGCCGCTCGCACCGCGCCCGCGCATGATCAATCTCGATGAAGTGAAACTGCCGGCCGGCTACGTGCCGAGCAAGGACGAGGAGTACATGAACCCCATGCAGCTCCTGTACTTCCGCAACAAGCTGCAGAGCTGGCGCGACGAACTGATCACGGAATCCCAGGAGACGCTGGATCACCTTCGTTCAGAAATCCGCGATGTCGGCGACGAAGCCGAACGCGCGAGCCGCGAGTCCGACAACATCCTCGAATTGCGCACCCGCGACCGCTATCGCCGGCTGCTCAAAAAAATCGACGATGCCATCAAACGTATCGAAGACGGCAGCTACGGCTTCTGCGACGAGACGGGCGAAGACATCGGTCTTGCGCGCCTGGAAGCGCGCCCGATAGCGACGCTGACGGTCGATGCGCAGGAACGTCGCGAACTTTTTCAGAAGCAGTTCCGCGACGATCGTTGAATCCAACGCGACCGACGTTGCGTTGATGTCCCGCGCCACGGCAAGGCCGTGGCGCAGATTCCAGGATGCGGTATAGTACGGCCGACTGACGTTGCGTTCGCGCGAACCCTCATCAGTCGGCTGGGAAGCAGTGACGGTGACAGCGAACGTGGCGGGAGCAAACATTCTTGTTGTCGAGGATCAGCGCGCGGTCGCGGGCGCCTTGCGCATGCGTCTGCGCGGCCTCGGCTACGACGTGGTGGGGATCGCCAAGGACGGGATCGAGGCGATAGAGCGCGCACGCGATTTGCGCCCTGACCTTATCCTGATGGACATCCGCCTCGGCGATGGCATCGACGGCATCGAAGCCGCACATCGCATCCGCACTCAATTCGATATCCCCGTGGTCTATGTGTCGGCCTATGCCGATCGCGATCTGCTCGATCGCGCCCGCGCCACCCAGCCGGCCGGCTTCATCAACAAGCCGTTCACCACCAAAGACCTGCTGACCACCATCAACCTCGCCCTGCACAAGCAGGAAGAGGCGCGTAGCCTGCAGGCGGCCGGGCAGGACGGTAAGGATCAGGAAGCGATCATCACCGCCGACCGCGATGCGCGCATCACCTTCGTCAACCGCCGTGCCGAACAGCTGACCGGCTGGAACCGCGACAGCATCGTCGGTCAGCCGCTGGCCAACATTCTCATGACGCTCTATGAGATGAATGCTGCCGACGCCAGCGCGGTGGTGCGTCGTGCCTTCAAGAACAACTCCGAGCAGCCCGTACTGGCGGACAACAAACGCGGCGACGACAGCTTGAAGCCACTGGTCGATGCGCGTGGCCAGTGTTTCGGCATCGCCTTGCGCATGAGTGAATCGACAACCCGCGCGAGTGTCGCGGCGCTGTCGCTGGCCAGTAACGCTTTGCGTTTTGTATTTGACCAGCTGCCGATGGCGGTGGTGCTGGTCGACAGTCAATTGAAGCTGCTCTACATCAATCATCTGGCCGATGAGATCCTGAAAGCCCACCCGACGGTGAATGTCGCACGCGGACATCTGCGCGCTGTCGCTGAAGAGGATCACTCCAAGCTGGCCGCCGTGGTGCAACGCGCCGCCGCGCGCGGGCAACTGCAGGCGCCCGATGAAGTCACCAGCGAAATGTGCACCATCCGCGCCGAAGACGACCGCCGCGTGATCCTGGTGGCCACGCCGGTGCCGGCCGATGGCACGGTGAGTGTGGCGCTGCTGGTTTTTGAATCGCCGGGCTACCGGCCGGTGTCGGGCCAGGTGCTGCAACAGATCTACGGGCTGACCCGCGCCGAGATCGTACTGGTACAGGCGCTGGCCAGCGGCCACAGTCTGGAAGAAGCCGCCCATACCATCGGCATCGCGGTCAACACCGCGCGCACCCACTTGAAACACATCTTCATCAAGACCGGCGCCAAACGTCAGTCTGAACTCATCCATCAGGTCGAAACCGGCCCGGCCTCTCTGCCACTCAAGCTCGAAGACCCGATCTAGACCGGCATCTGTTCTGGCGCGCTGCGACTCGATCTCAAGCCGCGGCCGTTCTACAATTCAAATCACAACGCCAGGACGGCGTTGCAACCAATACAGGGAGTTTGGATATGGATATCCGTCAATCGCGGCGCCTGCGCGCCTGTCTCATCTCAAGTCTGTGCTTCGTTGCAGTCCCTGCCACGAGCCACGCGAGTACACTCGCCGCCTTTACCTTCGACACCGCCAGTGGCGCCTTCGATGCCAGCCCCGGCACCCTCGCGCCCGGCCTTTTGAGTGCGGTGTGGCGCGACGACGCCGGTCGCCTCGGCGACCTGGCCGGTAATCCCGGCCGAGCGCTGTCGGCGAGCGGCTTCACCGGCACCAACCAATTGCACTTGGTACTGAACCAGACGGGCGGTCAGCGCTTCGCGCTGGAACGCCTGCTGTTCGACATTCGTGGTTCAGCGAGCGGTCCCAACGGCTGGACCTTGAGCCACGCCGGCACACCACTCGCGTTCGGCGCGGTGAGCAGCACCTTCCGCAGTTTCGATGTGGCCTTGGCGGTGCTGTCGAATGCCCGTGAGCTGGTGCTCGATCTCGGCGGCAGCGGTGCCACCGCCATCACCGGTACGCTGCGCCTCGACAACGTCAGGCTGGAAGGTGAGCTGCAACCAGTCCCCTTACCGGGCTCATTCTTCCTGTTTGCTACGCCGCTGCTCGGTGCGCTGCTCGCGCGGTTGCGCGGGCGTTGCGCTCAGTGGCTGGGCGCCGGCCATTCGCGCCAGCCGTCGAGCAACGGGAAATACAGCCCGAGCATGATGGGGCGGGCGTCGAGACTGGCCATGATGCGCCCGTAACGTTCGAGTTGCGGCCGGTAGCGCGTGAGTTCTGAATCGAGGTAAGCCTCACGCGCACCTCCGCGATGGCTGCCGGTCTTGAAGTCGATGATCCAGCGTCGTCCCTGCGGGTCAACAAAGGTACGGTCGATGATGACCCGCGCCGCTTCGCTCTGTTCGACCACCACCAGACAGAGCTCGGTCTCGACCTCGGTCTGGTCGGCGGCGAACAACCAGCGACCGCGCTCACTGTTGATGATGACCTCGACCGCACGGGCGATCTCCTGCACCGCGCCGTCGAGTTCGTCCCGCGCCACGCCGAGTGCGCGCAACTGGCCGCGCGCGAAACTCTCAAGCGCCGCGCTCCAGTCACGCACACCGCCATCGAGCGACCACTCCTGCAATAAACGATGGGCAACCGTGCCGATGTGTTTGGCAGTGGTGCCGGCCCAATCGAATTCGAGCGGCACATCGTCGCCCGGCAGCGGAGCCACAAACACAAGTTGCGGCGCACTGCCGCTGCCATAACGACGCAAGGGAGTGCCTGGGCTGCGCACTTGTGCGCCGGGCAGCGGTGCGGGTGTCGATACGAGGCGTGCCAACACCGCTTCTTCGATCGCCGGCCACAGCATCGCAAAAAACGAGCCCTTGGCGGCCTTGGGCGGTGCGTCGTCCTTGGCCGTGACATGACCAAGCAGATGTACTTCACGTTTGGCGCGGGTCAGCGCCACATACAACAGACGCACCGCTTCAGCCGCCACATCTTCACGATCGCGCGCGCACAGATATTTGAACCACGCACTTTCGCCTTTGGCCGGCGACGGTGCCAGCAACAGGGATACCTCACCATCGGCATCATGATGTTCGCGCCACGCCAGCAGCGGCTTGTCGTCGGCCTGCGGTTTACGCCCACAGCCCGGCACTATCACGTAATCGAATTCGAGGCCCTTGGCGCGATGGATGGTCATCACTTGCAAACGGCTGTCAGCGGCCGGCGGCGGACTCGAATAACGGCCCGCCAACTGCTCCGCCAGACGTTCAACACTGAGCGGTGTGTGACCGTCGTCGAGCCCGTCAAGCAGCTCGAAATACGCCCGCACATCGGCAAATCGCGCTTCGTTGTCGAGCAGCGCCGGCCCACCGAGCGCCACCCAGCAACGTTCGAGCAGCGCGGTCAGCGGCTCGCGTCCAACGCAGGCCAAAGCTTGCGCGAGCACCACACCGGCACATTGCAGACGCGCCTGCTCATCGGCCGGCAGGGCGGCACACCAGGCGCTGTCCTGCATGACTTCCAACACCGTGCCGTGGCGCGCGGTCAGGCGTTGCAGGGTGGGGAGTGTGACGCCGCACCACGGCGCACGCAGTACGGCCAACCACGCGACGCTGTCCGCTTCGTGCAGCAGTGCACGTGTGAGCGCGAGCAGGTCGGCGATACAGGGCAGTGCCCCGAGCGCTTCGATCTCACGTGCAGCAATGGCATGGCCGCGCGCTACCAGGTCGGCCGTGACGCGCCCAAGATGACTGCGACTGCGCACCAGGATGGCAATGCTGGCTTGCGGTTGCGCCACGCGCATGGCCTCGACCAATGCCACCACCTCGGCCGCCTCGCGGGCGCGGTCATTGTCGAGGCCGGCATGCACCTGCCACACCCCGGCCAAGGGCGGTTTGACCGCCGCTTGCGCGACGAACGGCACATCGAATGCTGCAACGCTGCCACAGGCTACCGGCATCACGCTGTTGATCCACTCGACCAGCGCCGCCTGGGCGCGGAAATTGACCGACAACTTCAGGCATTCCAGCACCAGTCCGCCGAGTGGCGCGCCGCGCAGCAAATCCGAAAACAGGCGCACATCGGCCTGCCGGAAGCGGTAGATGGACTGCATCGGGTCGCCGACCAGGAACAGACTGCGGCCATCACCCGGTACCCAGCCCGCTGTCAGGGCTTCAATCAGTTTGTACTGAGTGAGCGAGGTATCCTGCACTTCATCGACCAGTAAATGCTGCAGGCGGTAGTCGAGTTGCAAGGCAAGTTCGGTGGGCTGCTCGGGCGCGCCGAGAGCGGCCTCGGCGGCCAGCGCAAAACTGGTGAAATCGACACGCCCCGCGCGCCGACCCTGCACATCGAACAACGCAGCGGCCAGTTTCAAGGCCGCGATCAGCGCCGCCACGAGTGCGCTTTCGCCCGCACCGAACATTTCGCGCGGCAGTTCCACCGCGCGTTTCAAGGCCGTATCGAGCGCCGGCACGTCGCGCAGGCGCGCGATGATGTCGAGCATCGCGCTCTTGGCGGCAGCGTGGGCCTTGCCGGCGGGAAAGCCCAGATTCTTGTTCAGCGCGCGACGCCATTCACCCTGCTGGGTCAGCAGCAAATGCGCCAGCGCCTGCCACACCGGCAGCGCGCTGCGCGCGGTACCCGGCAGCGCCGCGATACCAGCCAGCGCCAACAACGGGTGCTCGCCAAGGTCGTCCGCCGCCAGTTGGCAGGCGGCACCATCGGCACCCGCCAGCAAAGCCGCGAGATCGATCTCGGCGCGTCCGAACAACTCACGCAGGCGTTTCAGATCGCTCGTTACCAGCCGCGCGAAACCGGCCTCCAGGGCCTCCAGCTCGGCGCCCTTGTGCAGCACGCGCAACCATTGATCGCGGCGCGCCAGCATCGCAGCCAGCAGATCTTCGAGCTTGTTCCAGTCGTTGTCGAAATGCGCCAGCAGTTGCGCGAGCGGGGCGCTCCATTGCGCATTGTCGGCGATACCGGACACGGTCTCTCGCGCCGCTTCGCGATACAGCCGCGCAGCATCTTCTTCGACGCTCTGCACACTCGCCAGACGCGCACTGATCGGCGCCTGTCGTACGATGCTCTGGCACAACGAGTCGATGGTCATGATGCGCAGACGCGACGGCTGCGCGCGCAGGTCCCAACCGCGTTCGCGGTCGTGGGCGAGCACCGCACTCGCATAGTCATGGGTCGCAGCGCGGAACGGATCATCAGGGCGCGGTTCGCCGGCAAGCTCTAAGGCGGCGATCAGGCGCGCGCGCATTTCCTCGGCGGCCTTACGCGTGAAAGTAATCGCAAGCACTTGTTCGGGCTGGCGCACGGTGGTCAGCAGGCGCAGCAAACGCTGCGTCAGGAGCGTGGTCTTGCCCGAACCGGCCGGTGCCTGTACGACAAATGAGCGCGAGACATCCAGTGCCGCCGCGCGCGCGGCGCCGTCATTGTTCGTCATGGCTGCCCTCCCCGGCGTCCGCATCGACGTCGCTGTCGGGCTCGTCATCGTCGACGCCGAAGTGGCTCATGTCCCGCACCCGACACAACAAATCGAACGGACAAACCCGGCAGGTCTGCGCGCCGCGTTTGGGATTGACCAGTGCAAAACCTGCGGAAATTTCCGCAGCGAGCAGCGCCAGATCGGCCGACCAGTCCGCGCACAATGCCGCCCACTGCGCCTCATCCTCATAATCACTGGCCAGCCATTCCGGTTTGACACTGTCGACCCGCGCGTAGGCGATGGCGCGGGTGTGTGGCGACTCGCCCGCCACCGCATAAAGCGGTAACTGCGGCTCGTTCATACGCGGCCCCTGCCAGTCCTTGCGCGAACAGCGCCCGGTTTTGTAGTCGATGATCACCTCACTGCCGTCGTCGAGGCGGTCGACACGATCCAGGCGCACGCGCAATTCGAGGCTGGCCAATTGCACCTCGCGCGCCTCC